>JAEYWW010000222.1 GCA_023428805.1 Armatimonadota bacterium
TCACGATGGCCTTCAGCGTGGACAAGAACTGCCCGCCGGACGTCCTCTCAATCTGCGCCGCCGGCGCGGCCCTCGCCGTCTCCGACATCCCGTTCAACGGCCCAGTTGCAGGCGTTCGAGTCGGCCATGTTGACGGAGAGTTCGTTCTTTTCCCGAGCAACGAGCAGTTGAAGACCAGCAAGCTCGACCTCGCCGTCGCGGGCCACAAGGGCGCGATCAGCATGGTCGAAGCGGGCGCGATGGAAGTCAGCGAAGAAATGATGGTCGAGGCGCTCAAGATCGCCCACGACGCCATCAAGCTCATCTGCACCGAAATCGAGAAGTTCGCCTCCGCCGTCGCCAAGCCGAAGCGCGAAGGAATCTACAGCCTCCCCAACGAAAAGCTGGCCGACGAGATCAAGAAGAAGGAAGGCAAGTACATCGCCGCCAACATCTTCGATCCCGACAAGGCCACCCGCGAGTCCGCCAGCGACGACGTCGCCAAGGACATCATCACCCGCTATAAGGAGAAGTACGCGGACGATGCCGATGCGCTCAAGGAAATCCCGGGCGCGGTGGACAAGGCTATCAAGGAGATCATCCGCAAGTCGGTGATCGAAGACGGCAAGCGGCCCGACGGCCGCGGCCTGACCGACATCCGCCCGCTCGAAGCGATCGCCGGCCTCCTCCCCCGCGTCCACGGCTCCGGCCTCTTCACCCGCGGTCAGACGCAGGTCATGACCGTCCTCACCCTCGGCATGCCGAAGGATGCCCAGATGATGGACACCTTGGACGAGGAAGAGGGCGACAAGCGCTACATGCACTTCTACAACTTCCCGCCCTACTCGGTCGGTGAAGTTCGCCCGCTCCGAGGCGCAGGTCGCCGCGAAGTCGGCCACGGCGCCCTTGCCGAGCGCGCGCTCAAGTACGTTGTGCCCCTTGAGAACCCGGATTTCCCCTACACGATGCACCTCATCTCGGACGTGCTCGAATCCAACGGCTCCACCTCGATGGCGTCGGTCTGCGGTTCGACCCTCGCTCTGATGGATGCGGGTGTGCCGATCAAGGCTCCCGTGGCGGGAATCGCGATGGGCCTCATGTCGGATGGCAAGACCTTCCGCGTCCTGACCGATATTCAGGGCGTCGAAGACTTCACCGGCGACATGGACTTCAAGGTGGCCGGAACCCGCGAGGGCATCACCGCACTCCAGCTTGACACCAAGCTCGACGGCATCCCAGACAAGGTTCTCTCGGACGCTCTGGCTCAGGCCAAGGTCGCCCGCATGCAGATCCTTGACGTGATCGAAGCCGAAATCTCCAAGCCGCGCGAAGAACTCGCCGGATCGGCCCCTCGCATCAGCCGCGTCCAGATCAGCACCGAGAAGATCGGCGCGATCATCGGCCCCGGCGGCGCGACGATCCGCAAGATTCAGGAGACCACCGGCACCACGATCGACGTTCAGCAGGACGGCACCGTGCTCGTCGCCAGCACTGGCGGCGATGCCGCCAAGGAAGCCATCGCGATGATCAAGGGCCTGACCGCCGAGCTCGAAGTGGGCACGGAGTTCACCGGAACGATCACCCGGCTCATGGGCCGCGGCGCGATGGTCGAGATGCCGAACGGACGAGACGGAATGGTCCCGACCGATCAGCTCACCACTCAGAAGCTGGGCCGCCCGGACGACGCCGTCAGCGTCGGCGAGAAGATCAACGTCAAGATCGCCGAAATCGACGGCATGGGCCGCGTGAACCTCAGCGCCATCGGCCTGAACCCGGACAACCCGAAGCTCAACGGCCACGCCGTCGCCACCGAACGCCCCGCCCGCGACTTTGATCGCGGAGACCGAGGCGGACGCGGCGACCGGGATCGAGGTCGCTCAGGCGGCGGACGAGATCGAGATCGCGGCGGCCGAGGTGGCTACGATCGGGATCGAGGTCCCCGTGAAGATCGCGGTCCTCGCGAAGAACGTTCACTCGAGCCTCGTGAAGAGCGCGCCCCGCGCGAAGACCGAGGTCCCCGAGAGGACGACAACGCGCCGGAGATTCCGGACAGCTTCCCGAAGCGAAACCGCGGCGACGAAGACGTCAACGCCAAGTTCCGCCCGCGACGCTGATCACTGGTGGTAAAGAGGGGCTCCTAAAATGGGAGCCCCTCTTTTTTTATTCATTTATCCTGGGTTATAGTCGTAGAGTGAGGTAGACCCGCCGGCAGTAGAGAACGAAAGTGAGAGTCGAATACCAACGGTGGGGTTGCTCGACAAATATGCATCAAACTCCTCCTCGTTCTTCATACCCAGTACGGATAGATTGAGTTTAGACTGTTGGATAAATAGCTCTTTCATCTGTGGATCAAGGTCATTGAACTTGAAGAGCCCTTTTTTGATATCAGATGACTTTCTATTCTTAATGAGCAAATCGATCGCCCTTCGTTCTAGGGCTGATGCTGCCTCAAAATTGGCAATGGTTAGCTCTGTGATCAGCCGTTTAACTACTTCGGACGCCAAAATACCTTCGTCTGTTGTCTTACGAAATCCAGTGGGTTGAGATGAGATCACTGCAACAAGATTGCCTGCTGACATAGCCCAATTTCTCTCTGCGGCCAGTTTCATAAACTCTTCTTGTGAGACATGAATTTGCTCTACGGGCTGATCAAATATCTCTCTATTGACCGCATTTTTGCCAGCCATCGCATCTACCATAGTCCAGCGCGTTCTGCCGACATTATTGGGAGGCAGGTCCATGTAGTCGAAGAAGAGGGTTGGGTCAATAGCGAAGCGAGCCTCCTTGAGTGAGTCAGGTTTGAGCCAGACATTCAAGATATAGCCAGTTTGTGCAAAGTAGTAAAGAATTGCGTCACGCGCATCAGAAGGTGCATCTTCTATGCGATATGATTTTTCAAATGTGTCTACCGAATTCATCCATTGCAATAGTTTCAACCTTGACTTGAGTGTGTCCATACTGGTTGAATGATCGTTATAAAGCACATTGATGCCTCTCTCACTGTCTTTTACGAGCGAGAATCCTTTTGGCGTAAGAATAACCCCACCCTCCTTCCACGAATCCAGCTGATTCTTGCGAATCATCTCAAATGGTCCTACCGGCCCGAAGTAAACAAATGAGTACTGAGGCTGAAGGTACGCGTTGCTGGCAAAAAGGAGGGCGAAAGTTGCGCTAATCATGATGATGCTAGTGTTTATTCAGCTTCGAAATACGGTTCCCCGTCCCAGGCAGTAAGAATATCAACAGTACGCTTTGCTGTCTTGTTGTCAGGTGTATGCTTCCAGCTTTCAAATCCAGTCGCACCAGAGGTGTCATACCGCATGAAAATGTAGCCAGGCCCAGGAGCATTAAACGTTCCCGACTGAACATAGTTGTATGTATGATTGATCGGAGGAGTGAATTCAGCGCTCCACAGAGGCTGGTCTGTCCACGTTGGGTTGACCGATACATCAATGACCTTGATATGGCAAGGAATTGTATGATACCAGTACGATGGTCCCCCTGGAGTAATGGTGCCAACAGGAGTGATGATGTTGAGAGATTCAAATGGATCATAGTCCCGATCAATGAACGTGAACAGTGGAGTGGGTGGGGCGCACTGTGCGAAAATCTGAGTGCTTGTCGTTGCGAGTGCAAATGCGATGAGAATGAGCTTTCCCATGAAATTATGTTAGCACCCCCCCCCCACTTCGAAAGTCAATCCTTCGTTAAGTTTTTTGTCACAATTCTCTTGAACGTCAAATTCCCACTCGTAATCCTGTCGCGACAAGCTTGCAGAGCTTGGTCACGATTGAGTGCCGCATATGCGAACTCTCTGCGGGCCCGCACGATGATGCAGAACTACCAATCCATGCGTGGGACTTTGAAGCACAAAGAAAAGCTCCGAGTTCGCTCGGAGCCTTTTCCAGATCAAGCGGTGGTCGAGATCACGGCGGCCGAGGCGGCTACGTTCTTGGGAGCGCCCCGCGCGAAGACCGAGCTCCCCGAGAGGACGATAATGCAGCGCCGGAGATTCCGGACAGCTTCCCCAAGCGAAACCGCGGAGACGAAGACGTCAACGTCATGTCAGCTCTCTACGGATTCCATTCATAAGGACTCGTCCCCACTGACTACTTGAAAATCAGAGTTGCCAGACTGCTCGGAGATTGGTGTAAGCTTCTGCTTCCATGGACGAGTTCGACGTTGCGGTTGAACACGAGGATCGGCAGAAGAGAAAGAACACAAAGCTGAAGCGCGGCGCGTTGGCGAGCGCGACGGTGACGGTTCTGGCCCTCCTCTTTGCGGCTCCGTCCTGCTTCAAAGACTCCATGGAGTTGTTCGGAGTCGGCAAAGAGACACCTCCGGCAAACGCCAGCACCAACCCAGTCAACCGCAACTCAGTCGAGATCAGTTGGCTTGATCTCGGCACCACAGAGGAATACGTCAAGAATCAGCTCGGCCCGCCGCAGTTCCAGCGCGCCATGCTGAAATCGGGTTCAGGAGGGCTCGCCAACGACTACACTTACGCGCTTTATGACTTCCCGGCGCAGCAGGTGGAGATTCTCTACGATCAGAGTCATGCCGCCCGGATCATCGTGGTCAAAAAGATGTCCCAGCGCCCCGTCCCCTTCCATCGCGCCCCGCACTTTCTCGTTTTGGGACAAGCTTCGCTGGATAATGAGCTGTTCTATGTCCAGGAGCTGAGATTGCCGGAGTCAGAAGAAGACCAGGCCCGCGCCGCAGAACTCTCCGCGCTCAAATCAAGGCGGGGTGATCCCAGCTTCGCCCAGACATTCAAGCCTCATTGGGAGAATCCCTATGAACTGGGTTGGATGGAGTACTCAAACTCCAAATACTTCAGCTATGTCAGCAGCCAGTCCTTCCCGAACATGGGCGGATACTACAACTGCCTGATCGCCTGCTACGACGACGATGCCCAAGGCCCGGACGCCTACGCCATCTATGACATCCCCAACGACTGGCTCGACCGCCGCCCTCTCTGGGACATCATGCTCGACATGGTCGGGCAACCGAGCGACATGACGCGGGAGTTTCTGCCGTTTGACTAGGCCATGATCTTCTGCTTGAGTTGGGAGATTTCCTGGAGGGTGTAGTCGAGGGACTGGCGGGAGGTTTCGGGGGTGACGATCTCGGGGGCTTTGTCCGCCAAAATGCAGCCGACGAAATACTTGATCTCGTGGAAATACCCGCCCAGGTCGCTGATGTTGCCTCCGCCCGCCGCCGACATCTTCTCAAACTGCGGCACCTCGGGCTCGTTGTCGCGGTCGTAGATCGTCATTGGGCCGCCGTCCATGATGATGCAGCCCTGCTCGAAGATCGCGCGGAACGCCATTTTGAAGGGGGCGTTCTTGGGGAGATTCCAGCCTCCCTCGAGGTGGGCCACGGTTCGGCCTCCGTCGAAGGTCATCGTGGTGAAGACGTGGCTCGCGCCTGTCTCATTGACCGTGCCCCAGCTCTGCATCGCCTCCGGCTCGCCGAGCATGTAG
>JAEYWW010000231.1 GCA_023428805.1 Armatimonadota bacterium
AGTTAAAGACCATGCATTACAAGAAAAACCTGGTCGTCCCGGACAGAAGCTCGGACGACCCCGAAATCAAGAACGACTGCGGCGCCGAGATGTCCGCCCCGTTATCATCGAAGCCCCTCCTGAGGAGTAGTTCGGCAAATTCCAAAAGCCGTCGCCCCAAGGGTTCAGGTTCTATATACAAGCGAAAGATCGGCGGCGCAGTGAAGTATGCCGCGTATGTGACACGAAACGGAGTTCGCGAGTACGCGAACGGGCTGTTCGATACAAAGCCTGAGGCACTGAAGGCGCTCGAAGCACTTAAGCAGTCCACTCCGCAAGCGAAAAAGCTGATGACGATGTCTCAGTGGGTTAGACATCTCCTACAGGAAGACTTCAACCATGCCCACGTTTGGGCGTCGTCCACCTGGGTATCGGCCGAGTCATACCTCCGAAATCACATTGAGCCAAGCAGGTTGGGAGACATCCGTATCGACCAGATTCTCAAGCGAGACGTACAAGGATTTGTTGACGGACTTGTTTCAAAAGGGCTCAAACCGCCAACCGTTCGAAGGATCGGCGCAGTTGTGTCAAGGTGCCTGTCGGCTGCGCTCGACGCCGAGTTCATAGCCGTCAACCCTGCCTTCCGAGTTCGGTATCCGCTCATCGCAGAAACTGAAAGGCGGACGATGACCATCTCCGAGTCCGCCCATCTGCCAGACCTCGCCTGGAATGTACGCCTCAAAGTCATGCTCTGGACAAAGGTCGAGTCTGGTATGCGCAACCAAGAGGTCTGTGGGCTCAAGTGGGAGTATGTTGACCGCGAGAACTGTTGTCTTCGCCCCCGGACGGCGCTAACTATGGCCACGGGAGTACTGGAGGAAAAGGAACTGAAAGAAAAGCGAAAGGGCAAGGCGATTCCAATTTCGCCCGAGCTTCTCGAGGCCATCCTCACTATGCCGCGACGAAGCCAATACGTCTTCACGACAGCGAGCGGCTACCCAGTTCTCATGGACAACTTTGAGCGCGACCTTCGGAAGATAAGAAAAGTCGCCGCCGAGAAGAAGATCAATCTGGATGGCCTCACCCTGCACGGTCTTCGTTCGTCTTTCGCCACCAATCACGTGAGGATGGGAACGGACATCAAGTCGATCTCGGAAATGATGGGGCACCACAAGCCTTCCTACACGCTGGACAAGTACGTGAAAACCGATGAGGTCACGAAGCGGGCTGCACAGGATAAGTTGACAGATAAGCTACGCGAGGCACGGGCGGCAGAGCCGGAGTGGCTGCCTCAGGTTGAAAGGATGGTGCGCGGTACAGGATTTGAACCTGTGACCCCTACAGTGTCATTGTAGTGCTCTACCGCTGAGCTAACCGCGCACTCGGACTCAGGATTATGCGGAGCAGAGGGGCGTGAAGTCAAGCGGGTGGGTCTGTCAGGCGCGGCTCGAAGCCCCGATAGGCCGCCTCATCTTGTGGACAATTCCCGCAAATCCCTAGAGTAAATCATCCGCAGTGGTGGAATAATGGAGTTCAAGCAATCGCGGCAACGTGATTCAGGCGTCAGTTCTCCTCAGGGCAGGGTGGGACACGAGGGGATGCGCAGCGTAGGGATCCTCAAGCTGACCAGCCAGTGTGGTCAAGACCGCCTCTGGCAGGTTGAGTTGATGGACGCTCAAACGGAGATGATGCAATGTTGAATGCCGTAGAAGGAATACACGCAGATCGCATCTTCCTGGCTTTGCAAGGCAGGAAATGGTCAGTTTTCCAACTGGGATCGCAGGCTCACCATGACAAGAAAAGTGGGTCGGAACGCCATTCTGTTGGAACTTTTTCCACCGGAACAACGTCCCGGCAACTTGGTTGTACGTGCAAACATTGAACTGAGCACCAAATTTACTTATGAGACGCAACAAATCACACCTTTCGCCAGTAACGGCCCTGGTTGAGCAGGAGATAGGCAAGCTGCTGGAGTCGAGCTTAAAGGCCTTCAAATCGGGCCGGACGGCAGACGTTCAGCAGAAGCTTGATCAACTGGTTGAACTCCACTCAGCCTGGTCCGACGCATTGAAGCTGGAAGAGAAGCTGTCAAAGCTTCTGGGCTCGAAGGCGGAAGCCGTTGAAGAGGCTCCCCAGCCGGTCAAGGCGAAGGAGTCGGTAAAGAAAGCCGAGCCTGCTGCTCCCGAGGAAGACAAAGAGGCGATTCGGAAGCAGAACGAGCTGGAGATGGCCGAAGCTCGGGCCCAGCGCGAAGAGCGCAAGAAGCGGAAGGCTTTCCAGGACGCGACACGCGGATTTTTCGAGTCCAGCAAGGTGCTGATGTCGGAGGATAAATGGACGCCCGCCCAGGAAGCGCTCGCCAAGTCGCTGATCTGCGAGGGCAGGGCGCTTGAAGCCGAGGCTGTGGACGCCGATCCGGGCCTTCGAGGCACGCTGGCCAACGAGATCGACATCTTTGGAGGAAAGTGGGATCGAGCGGCGGGGAACAAGGAATTCTTCGCCCTGAATCTGCAGCGCAGACATGACGCCGAGATTTGGCGCGAACTGGGAGAGGCGTTCAAGCTCTTGGCCGATGCCGAGGAAGCCACTGCCTGGCTGGAAACCAAGCCGGACATCGCAGCCCCTCACTTCAATTATCTTTTTGATGCCGCCGCCGCCGCGGAATCCATTGTTGACCGCGTGATGATCGACTTTGATCTCGGGGTTTGGGACAGCCAGCAGCGCGACATCCACGCACGTCTGGAAGCCCTTCGCCCTGAGGAGACGAAGACCAAGTGGTGGAGGCGGATCGGCGCGGACATTCCCGAACGCGCAGAAATCATCAACGTAGCGCGCGGCCTCAAAGCTGAGCTGCACCGCATCCGCCAAGGCGCGAACAAGACCAAGGCCAAGGAGACGGTGGTCGCCGAACTCAGCGAATGGCTGAAGAATTCTGTGGCCGACGAAGGATTTGAAGAGCGGCTCCTTGAACTCGTCACCCAGGCGTTGGAGGATGGCATCCCGCCAAGCGACAAGGAGCTCCGCACCATGCTGGGCGGCTATCATTTCATCCTCGCCACAAGCGACAACAAGAAGGTCAAGAAGCTCAACGAGCATGTCAAGGCCGACACCATGCTGGCACAGACCAAGGCTTCCGACCGGAGTTCTGAGCCGGAGCCCGAAGAAGTCAACAGCAAGGAACTGGAGGAGCTTCTTCCGCTCACACGCGGCAAAACACTGATGTTTGTCGGCGGAGCGAAGGGCCAAGGCTGGCGAAAGCAGGATTATGTCAAGGCTTTGGAACTCAATGACTTGATTTGGCCGGACGCGGAGGAGCAGACCAAGCCGAGCGCGCTCGCGACCAACATCGCGAAGTCCGACATCGTCTGTCTGCTGATTCGGTTCAGCCGCCACAGCTTCAAGGGTGTGATCGATGACGCCAAAGCGGCGGGCAAGATGACGGCCATCATGCCGCGCGGCCTCGGCCTCAATACGATCATTCATGAACTGCACAGCCAACTGGTGAGTGGTCCGGTCACGACCGCCTCAAGTGACGCAGGCAAGGTATCTTTGCCTCATGGCCTCCGGCACGCCACAAACCCAGGTTGACTTCATTCCGTTCTCTCCTCCTCAGATCACTGAGGAGGAGATTGCGGCAGTTGTCGCCAGCCTGAAATCTCCGTGGATCACGACCGGGCCGCAGGCCAGGGCATTGGAGGAGGAGTTCGCCAAAGTTCATGGCAGTGAATCTGCGCTGGCGGTCAACTCCTGCACTGCGGGAATGCACGTCGCCCTTCTCGCGCACGATATCGGGCCCGGCGACGAAGTGCTTGTCCCGACGCACACCTTCTGCGCGACGGCCAATGTTGTCGAGCACGTGGGGGCAACCCCGATTCTGGTGGATGTTGAGCGCGACACCCTGAACATCGATCCCGAAGATGCCGCCCGCAAGATCACATCGAGAACCAAGGCGATCATGCCCGTTCACTACGCCGGGCACATTGCGGAAATGGACGCGATTTGGGCGTTGGTTGAAAAGCATGGGATCAACCTGATTGAAGACGCCGCCCACCCCGTGACGGGCAGGTATCGAGATTGGAAGGTGGGCGCGGGAAGCAACCTGGCGAGCTTCAGCTTCTACGCGACCAAGAACATGACGACCGCCGAAGGTGGAATTCTGACGGGGTCAAAAGAGCTGATCGACCGCTGTCGTCCGATCTCCCTGCACGGCATGGACAAGGATGCGTGGAAGCGCTACGACAAGGGCGGCTCCTGGCAGTACGACGTGCCGAAGCCGGGCTTCAAATACAACATGCCCGACCTGCTCGCCGCCCTGGGGCGTGTGCAGCTCAAACGGCTTCCCGAAATGCAGGCCAGACGCCACGAGATTGTGGCCCGCTACGAAGCGGGCTTGGGTGATGTCGTCGGTCTTGAGCTGCCGAAGGCCCGCGCACACGTTCATCCGGTCTGGCACCTCTATGTAGTGCGTTTGAACCTGGATCAACTGACGATTGACCGCAACGATTTCATGGCTCAGTTGGCGGATCGCGGAGTGGGGGCGAGCGTCCACTACACCCCGCTTCATCGCCACTCGTTCTATGCGAATAAGTACGGCCACAAGCCGGAAGATTTCCCGGTTGCGGATGCGGAATTCCATCGCATCGTGAGTCTTCCGTTGAGCCCGGCGCACACCGATGCCCAGATCGATCAGGTGATTGAGGCGACCCGCGACATCCTCAACTCGTCGATGCGCTGATGGCC
>JAEYWW010000233.1 GCA_023428805.1 Armatimonadota bacterium
CCTTCTCGATATCCTTGATCGTGATGAGGCCACGCAGGAAGCCGTTTTCGTCCGTGATCGGGAGCTTTTCGATCCGATGTTCGGCCATCAGCTTCTGCGCCTGGTCGAGAGTGACGCCTGGCTGCGAGGTGATCAACCCCTTGCTGGTCATGCGCTCGCTGATCTTTTGGGTGAAATCTGTTTCAAATCGGAGGTCGCGGTTGGTGAGGATTCCGACAAGATGCCCGTCCGCATCGGTGATCGGCACTCCCGAAATATGAAAATGCTCCATGAGCTTGAGCGCATCCTGGAGCGTTTCTTCGGCGGTGAGCTGGATCGGGTTGGTGATGATCCCGTGCTCGCTGCGTTTGACCCGGTCGACGTGCTGGGCCTGCATCTCGATGGTCATGTTCCGGTGGATGACCCCGACGCCGCCTTCCCGGGCGATGGCAATGGCCAATCGAGCCTCGGTGACGGTGTCCATCGGGGCGGACATGATGGGCACGCGGAGCGTCACTCCCGGAAGAATGGTGGTCGAAGTATCGACCTCGGTCGGGAGAACCTCGGACCGCCTCGGGAGGAGAAGAACGTCGTCGAAGCTGAGGCCTTCCCTAAACTCTGCCATATCCAAGTATGGCGCGGCCCCCTTCGCCCTTTCCAGGCGGCCTAGGAATCTCAAGTGACCGATCAGGACGTTTGCCGCCTGCCACGGCGGCGGCAATGTCCTGATCTTGACAGAGCAGCTAAGTCAGCTCTGCGTTCAAATGTGCGAGATAGCTCCCGGCGTTGTTGGTTTCCAGGCGAACCCAGAGGGGCTTATGGTCGGATACCTGGTAGGTGCGCCAATCCTCGAAGAACTTCCGCTTCTCGGCGGCAGTTGGATTCTCCTTCTTCATCAAGGACTTGAAGCTCTCTTCGTAGACTTTGTATCCGTCGTCCACGCCCTCCTTTGTACTTGAGAAGACCGCGCTGAAGAAGCTGATCACTCCCGCGCCTTTCTTGGATCCAGACGATGCCGTGTAGCGGACAACGCCATCTTTTGCCCGGAATGCAATTTGATCGTAGTACTTTGTCTCGCCGATGTTGCTCTTCATCTGGGAATGACCCGGCACGGTGAAGCCGTTGTCAGTCAGTGCCTTCATCGTCTTGTGCTCGGGGTGCATGATGTTGAAGTCGCCCAGCAGGATGAGCGCACGTCCGTCTTCATACGCCTTCTCGCTGCGGGTGCCGAAGTACTGTGCGACCGCCTTGATCTCCTGAATCCTCTCTTCCAGCTTCGCCCCGGTGTCTTCGCCGTAATAGATATGCACGGTGCAGAGGTCGAATTTGAACCAGCCGGACTGAAAGCTGACGGTGTAGGGGGACCGCCGGAACTGCTTGCCTGCATAGAAGGATTCCTCCTTCTTCTCCTTGCTCTCCGTTGGTGAAGGTGGAGCCGCGCCCTCTTTGACCTCCTCCTCAACCCGCGCAAGTTCGACTTTGTTGATGAGCATCTTGACGGGGAGGACGATTTCGCCCGCGATGTTGCGGAAGCTGACCTTGCGCTTGTCGTAGACAAAGGTCAAACGCTCGCCGTTGCCTCCGAGTGCGCTGTCTGTCACATCGCTCGCAATGAAATCCCAGTCGTCGCCGAGGATGTACATGACTTCCTCCCACTCGTCCAGTTCGTTGACTTCCTGCACGGCTACGATGTCGAACGAGGAGATGATCTGGGCGATGTACCAGAAGGTCTCCTTGAGCCTCGGCCCCTTGCCTCTACGGTCCAGTTTTCCGAAATCGCGGATGTTCCAGGTCGCCAGGAGCAGATTGTCTTCGGAGTCTTTTGCTGGCACCGTGTCTGCGATCAGTGATCGCAGTGCTATGAGGCCGTCGACCACACGCTTTCGGTCTTCCTTTGCCTTGAAATGGTTGCGCAGAGCATAGTAACGCATATGCAGACTATATCACTGAATCCGCTCATATTCGCTACACTCAATGTTATGATTTCCCCGCTTATTCTGTTCGCCCTCTCAAGCGACTTCACTCCGACCAGCGAGTACGCCAGAAGAGAGGTGCAGGGATTTCAAATCTACATTCATCCAAACTTGAAAGAGCACCCCGCCGAGAGGGACCAGATGGTGTCTATGCTCGACGAAAAGCTGAAGGAGATTCACAAGATTGTTCCGAAAGCGGCCGTGTCAAAGCTCAAGACCACCAAGATTTGGATCAGTTGGGAGTCCAAATCAAGCGTGGCGGCGGTCTACCATCCGAGCGCTGCGTGGCTTGCCCAGCACAAATTCAATCCCGACATGGAGAAGAGCGTCGAACTGGGGAATGCGAAGAATGTGCTGAACTGGACCAAGCTCAACCAACCCTACATGGTCCTCCACGAACTGGCTCACGCCTACCATCACCAGCACGTCGGATACGGGGATAAGAGCATCAAGGCCGCCTACGAAGCCGCCGTAGCGAGCGGGAAATACGATGATGTTGAGATGAAGCCCCAGGGACGCGGCAAGCACTACGGCATGAACAACGAGATGGAGTTCTTCGCCGAATTGTCAGAATCCTATTTCGGCCTCAACGATTTCCAGCCCTTCACACGCTCCGACCTGAAGTCGTTTGATCCGCAGGCCTACGCCGCCGTCGAAGCCGCGTGGGGAATCAAGAAGGTGGAGTGACCTCTTGATTCCCGAGGGCCTTCAACGCTTCTTCCGCCACTGCTCCTTCTGAACGGACCTCAGGCTGTTTTGAAGCCCCTTTTGGATGATGAATCCCACTTCGTCGAAGTCGCCGATTTCCTTGTCCTCGACGCCCGACGCCTTCATTGTCAAGAGCATCTGGTGATCGTTCGCTCCGCCGCTCCAGCGATAGACATAGGCGATGTCGCCGTTGTGGAGGGTCGCGCCGCAGACGCTTCGGCTGAACGCCCACTCGTTGCCCATCATCTTCGTCCGCCATCCGGCGGAGTGGGAGGGGTCTTCGATCTGCCGGATGCAGTAGTTGATTCCCGCGGCATTGGGGTCCTTGTTCGCGCCTTTGACATAGATGTTGTAGTTGCCCAGCACGCCGCGATCCGATCCTCCGTCATAGATCACCACAGGGCGCGAGAGGCTGGCGGCATTGCCTTTCTCACCCTCTGTCCAGAGGATGTCCTTTGTTTTCCAGCGACCGTTGACAGATTCGAGATGGGTCACCTTGACCCGGCCTTCCTTGCCGCCCACTTTTTCGGTCGTGACGAGTGCCAGCACACCGCGTTTGGTGTTCCAGACAAGGCCGACCGGAGACTGGCTGGTGAGGGATTCATCGCAGTTTGGAAGAGTCACTGCGCCAGTTGTCCGGTTCCAAGCCGCAGTGACAACTCCTGTTGGCGTCGCTGCGAGCGTGGGAATTTCCCCGGCTCCCTTGACTTCCTTTGAATCCAAGCGCTTGATGTCGCCTGCGGATGAGAAAGTGTCGTGGCGGTAGCCCTCAGTTGTGGGATAGGCAACATGGAGAGTCTTGTCTGCCAGCACGGCGGACGCATCCCCCGCGACCCCGCTCTCGACCAAGGTGAACGGCTTGCCCCCCTTGTTTTTTTCGACAACGACTGCGCTGAGCTTGCCGGGGGAATCTGATGACAGTTCCGCCTGCTTGAACCCTTTGAAGTCTTCGCTCTTCGCCAGATCGCCGTACACCACGAGCAGGCGCTCACCCAATGAGACGAGCGCGGGCGCGCCTGCGGACAGGGGGAGACGATCGCTTGTGCTGAGTCCGACAGAGTAGCCATCATTGACGTCGGCGCGGACTTTCCGTTCGCCGAAGATGCCGTTGCGATTCCAGTCCACTGCGCTCTTGGCGTCGTCGATCTTCTGTGTTTTGAAGTAGTAGGGGCGCTTCGTGAGAAAGTCGAGATCGGCGAGGGGGAACGGCATGACTTCATCGAGGGCCGTCTCCTTCATGCGCACTTTTGCAAACTTGCCGTCGCTGAAAATGATCGCCTCACCGTCCCCTCCGAGTTGATAGCTGTAGTCGTAGTTCATCAGACTGCGGTGGAACGGCGAACCCGTTTTGAACCCCATGGGATCGTGCGGCAGCCCGAACTGATGCCCGACTTCATGGATGATCGTGTGCCAGTTGTTGCTGACCCCGCACCAGTCGGGCCGGTTGCACTGCCCGCCTCCGCCAGTGCCAGGGTCGATCAGCGCGCCGTGGGCGAGTCCCCGCCACTCTTTCGGCATCGCCTGTTCGTAGAGTTCGATGTAGCCCTTGGAGTCTGTTTCCTTCGGCATGGGCTCCAGGAGAATAGGAATCATATTGAGCCCGGTCGAGCCGTCTGGATTCTTGAACGGCATTTCGGAATAGAACTTCTTCAGCCGCTTGATCGTGCCCTCCAAATCCTTCGCCGTCATCGTGGAGCGGATGCGGAAGACGAGAAAGAAGTCGGACCGATTGGGACTGCATCCGTGGACTTTGGGATCAATGGGGCCGAATCCTTCGGTTTCCCAGACATCAAGCAACCCATCTTTGTCGGTGTCTGCGTATCGATCCTGAGCGGGGCTGAGGAGCAGCCCCGCCGTGAGCATGGCGAACATTGCCGCCAGATTTTAACCCGAGAAGGGAAGCATCTACTTCAGAACTTCGCCGCCCTTTTCGAGATTTTCCTTCGTGTAGAGTCTGGAGCCGAGAATGATTTTCTTTTCGAAGCTTTGACCTGACAGAATCCTGACGGCGGTTTGAATCGCCTCGGCGCCGCCAGTGGGATATTGGAATGTCGCGCCCAGGATGCCCTGTTGGACGTACATCTGACCCTCGTGAGGAAGCGCGTCGATGCCGACGAAGATCATCTCCTTCTCACGGCCTGCGGCTTTGGCGGCGAGATACGCGCCGTGCGCACCCGGGTCATTGTGGGCATAGACGGCATCGATCTTGGGCAGGCGGGTGAGGGCGGATT
>JAEYWW010000251.1 GCA_023428805.1 Armatimonadota bacterium
CTTCGGGCTTGAGATGGCCTGCCTTGCACCTTGTGGAGATGGGTGCCACTTTGGGTTTGGAGCCGCAAGCGGCTCACTCCAGAGCGGTCGCAAGCGCCCGCACTCCTGCCCCGCACTCCTGACTTGGAGAGCGCGAATACGCCACACTAGAAAGCGTGACTCCGACCCGAACGCCGTACCTCTTCATGGGGCCAGCGGAGAAGGCGGTTTTCTATGTTCTGATCTTCGGCAGCGTCGCCTACATGATCTGGCAGGTCTGGCAGCGGGCGCAGCTTTGGAGGAAGGGAAAACCGATCTCCTGGACGCCCCATTACGTCGGCAGCGTCGTCAAATACATCCTCGGCCAGCGCAAGGTGCAGAGCAGCCGCCCCAAGTCGGGCGCGCCGATGCACATGATGATCTTCTATGGGTTCCTCGCGCTGCTCGTCGCGACGACCCTGCTGGCGATTGCGGAATACGGGTTCGTCATCGGCATCCCCAACTTCCACGAGGGCGGCTACTACCTGCTCTACGAGATGACTTTTGACATCTTGGGGATGGTCTATCTGATCGGAGTCACCTGGGCGATTTTGCGCCGCTGGAAGGAGATTCACAAGCCGACCGGCACTGATCCCGAAACCGGCGAGCCGCTCCCCCGCAAGACCCCGCTCAGCCACGAGCCGGGCGATTGGTATGCGCTGGCGTTGCTCTTCGCCTTGGGCGTTTCGGGGTTCATCCTCGAAGGCGCGCGCATGGCGGCCAGGCCGCAGCCTTGGGATTGGTCTGCGCCGATCGGCTACGCCATTGGGCAGGCGATCACGGCCGTCTTCGGCGGCATGGCCCCTGTCGCCTATAAAGTCTGGTGGTGGTGTCATACCGCGCTGGTCGTCACCTTCTTCTGTGTCCTGCCGAAGATGAAGATCAAGCACATCATCACGGCGACGCTGACCGCCAGCGGCAAATCCGAGCAGCCGATGGGTGAGCTGATGCCGATCAGCATGGAGGAGGTCGAGGAGACGGGCAAGATCGGCGTGGCCGAAGCGACCGACTACAGCCGATGGCATCTGATGTCGCTCGACGCCTGCATGAGCTGTGGACGCTGCACTGAGGTGTGCCCGGCGCACAATGTCGGCAAGGTTCTGAACCCGAAGCAGGTCGTGGCCGACATCCATAAAGCTCTGGTCACGGGAGACAATGTTCCGGCGACGGTCAGCGAAGAAGCGCTTTGGGCCTGCACGACCTGCAACGCCTGCGTCGAAGCCTGCCCGGTTTTGATCCGCCACGTGGACATGATCGTGGACGCTCGGCGTAACCTGGTCGCCGAAGGAAGGTTCAGCGGCACCGGGGCCGTGATGCTCCGCCAAGTCGGAAGCGGTCATGCCTGGGGCGGCAACCCGAACAGCCGCGAAGACTGGATGAAGGGGCTTGACATTCCCCTCGCCCGCACCGGCGGCGATTTCGAATATCTCTTCTGGGTCGGATGCGCCGGCGCGATGGACCCCGGCGCGGTCAAGACCACCAAGGCGGTCGCGCAGCTTCTGCAGAAGGCGGGAGTCAGCTTCGCGTGCCTCGGCAAGGAGGAGGCATGCACCGGAGACCCCGCGCGGCGGGTGGGGGATGAATTCCTCTTCCAAGAGAAGGCGATGCAGAACCAGACGGTTTTTCAGAAGTACGGCGTCAAAAAAGTCGTCACCGCCTGCCCGCACTGCTTCAACTCGCTGATGAATGAATACCAGCAGTTCGGGCCAAAGATGGAAGTCTGGCACCACACCCAGCTTCTCGCGGAACTCGCCGAGCAGGGAAGGCTGCAGACCGCGAACCCCGAAAATGGCGAAGTCACCTACCACGATCCCTGCTATCTGGCGCGGGTGAACGGCGAGAGCGATGCTCCGCGCAGGCTGGTCGGCGCGGAAACCGAATACAACACCGACAAGTCCGCGATTCTCCACGCACTTGAGAAGTCTCCAGGAGTCGAGCACAACCCACTCGCGGAACCGCAAAAACGAGCCCACAAGACCCTCTGCTGCGGCGCGGGAGGCGGACGGATGTGGATGGAAGAAGAGCCCGACCAGCGTCCGGGAGTGCGGCGCTCCAACGAACTCTTGGCCACGGGCGCCAAGACCATCGCAGTATCATGCCCCTTCTGCCGCATCATGCTCGACGCGAGCGTCAAGCAGGTGACAAAGGAGGAAATCAATCTCGTGGATTTGGCGGAGATGATGCTGGAGGCAAACAAGCAATGATCCAATCAGTCGGACTCGATGTGGTGGAGGTGGAGCGCATCCGGGAGGCGATGAAGAACCCGCGCTTCCTGGAGCGCATCCTCACCGCAAACGAGCGGAAATACTGCCGCACAGCACAGCAGGTCGCGGGCAGATGGGCCGCCAAGGAAGCCGCCGCCAAGTGCATGCCGGGACTGAATCGCTGGCATCAGGTCGAGATCGTCAACGACGAGATCGGCAAGCCAATGATGATCGTCCGCATGCAGGGCCTCAGCGGCCTCCGCTGGCACCTCTCGATCAGCCACGAACGCGGAATTGCGGCGGCGATGGTTGTGCTGGAGCAGGAGGATTGAGCCTGGGCTTCCCGCTTGCAGGCTCAATACAGACTCCCCCTCCCCACGGGGGAGAGGCCAGGTGAGGGGGACATCAGCCTTCAGTCCATTTGGAGAATTAGGTTTGTCATGAGCAGTTTTGGCCCGATCGCGCCGCACTATGACCTTCTGATGTCGAAGGTGCCCTACGACATGTGGGCGGGGTATCTGCGGCTTTTGTTTTCCCAGTTTGAGGTCTATCCCGAAGACCTCCTCGATGTGTGCTGCGGAACGGGCACTGTTGCGGAGATGCTGGCGAAGGAGGATTATTCGCTCGCCGGATTCGACCTCAGCGAGCCGATGATCGCGGAGGCAAGGCGGAAGGCGAAGGAGCAGGATTTGGACATCGACTACTTTGTCGCCGATGCCGCCGAGTTCGACCTTGGGCGCGACTTCGATGCGGCCTATTCCTTCTTCGATTCCCTCAACTACATCACGGATCTCGATCGTTTTCTCATGGCTTTGAAGCAGGTTCACAAGCATCTCCGGCCGGGAGGGCTGTTTGTCTTCGATCTGAATACCGCGTATGCCTTTGAGAAGAAGATGTTCGACCAGCACAATCTGCGCCGGGGCGCTCCGATCCGCTATGACTGGAAGGGCGAATATGACCCCGAAACCCGGCAGATCGCAGTTCACATGAATTTTTGGCGTGACGGCGAGGAGTTCACCGAAGTTCATCGCCAGCGGGCTCATCGCCATGAAGAAGTGATGCAGGGACTGAAAGACGCTGGATTCGAGCAGATTCGGGCGTTCGACAGCTACACCTTGGACCCGCCTCGGCGGGCCAGCGACCGACTCCATTACTGCGCCCGCACGTCATACTGAACATATGCTTTGGGCCGCGTTCGTCATCCTTCCGATGCAGGACCCTAATCTGCCAGCAGGACCGGCCCCCGGCGGCGTCCAACTGCTGAATCCTGACGTCAAACCAGCAATTGAGGACACCTACGTCGCCAAGGAAACTCCGGACGCGAACTTTGGCCGCTCCGAGGTCTTCATCGCTGGTCCTGACCATATGGTTTTGATCCGGCCCACCGACCTGCGTGTTCAATCCGGGGGCCGCCGCGTGAAGTCTGCGAGTCTGATTCTTCCCACCAGCGATCCCAAGGCTCCCACATTCACGCAGGTTGCGATCATCCGCAAACCTTGGTTCGAGGGTCCGGGACGCGCTCCCGGCGCAGATGGCACTCTGCTCAAGTGGGCGGCGACCTGGAATCACGCCCGAAGCGGGCAGCAGGGTCAGAAGTGGCAGCGGGCAGGGCTCCAAGGCGCGGAGGATGTGGAAGCGATCCAGGGCGTGACTTCGAGCTTTGGAGAAGGTGCGGTCACCCTCTCCGGGTTGGGTACAGCGCTGCTGCAGATGCTCGAGCAGCCTGATCGGGCATTCGGAATCGCCTTCACGACCCAGGGC
>JAEYWW010000261.1 GCA_023428805.1 Armatimonadota bacterium
ATCAACCCTGTCATCACCACGCACAGCACCAAGCGGGCGACGTTCGGCACATGTCGAAGCTGGTACAGGCCAAGCAATGAAGCGCAGGTCAACCATGATCCTACGATCAGGAGCATTGCGCGGAAGCCGTTGTAGAAGATTCCTGTCTCCTCTGCAAGACCAGGAATCAGGCGAAAGATGGCGAAGACCGTCACGACCGCAAAGAGGTCCGCCAGCAGCAGGATGAAGCGGCGTTCCCCCACGCGCAAAAACCACCGGGGCCTGACTGGCGGCAGCAAAGGAGGCGGTGCATCCCCGGCGGAACGATCGCTCCGAAGTCCGGGGTTGAGCGAGGACATCGCCCTTATTCTGCTTTGGAGACGGGTTTGATTGCGCCCTTGGCGAAGATTTTTATGTCCTGAGAACGATCTTTTGGACAAATGAGGATGGCGTCGTCGGTCGCCACCACGACCAAATCTTCGACCCCAAGGAGATGGATGGTCTGCGTGCTCTGGTTGTCCACCACGCATCCCGAAACTTCATGCAGGACAGCGGCCCCCCGCACAGTTGAATTGGTCTCATCGACCCCCAGAGTACGGCTCAAGGCCGGCCACGAGCCGAGATCATCCCAAGTGAACTCAGCGGGGACGACGCAGACTTTCTCCGCCTTCTCCATCAGCGCGACATCAATGGAGAGGTTGGGCAGCCGACGGAAAGCCTCTTCGGCCAAAGCTCTTTCTCCACGAGCCAGCGCATGGGCGATCTCTCCGAGCACCTGCCGCATTTCCGGCTGAGTCCGCTCAAGCTCCCGCGCAAATGCCCCGAGCGTCCAGAAGAACATTCCGGAATTCCACAGGAAGCCGCCCTCCTCCAGCCACGCCTGCGCGGTCTCAAGATCGGGCTTTTCACGGAATCGCTCCGCCTGGTAACCCGGCCCCACACACCCGCCCAGTTCGATGTATCCAAACCCCGTTTCAGGGCGGTCGGGGGGGATGCCGATGGTGACGAGCGCGTCGTGTTCCTGGGCGAGCTGGATGGCCTTCTCCGCAGTTTGGAGAAAGCCATCGAGAGGTTCGATGGTCTGGTCAGCCGTCAGCACCGCCCAGATGGTGTCCTGCCAGCCTTCAGGATCAGCCGCCATGAAATGAGCCGCCGCCCAAATCAGGCAACCGGCGGTGTTGCGCTTGTCCGGCTCGGCGAACATTCTGTCCGGCGAGAGGCCAGGGCTTGCGACTCGGCTGCCATCCAAAAGATGGGGCAGGGTGGCGAGCCAGACATGGTCATTGCCCGCCAATGCCGCCGCCCGTTCGCGGGCGAGATCGAGGAGCGGGCGCGAATCGGATGTCAAAGCCAGAAACTGTTTGGGATGATCCCAGGTCGAGGCAGGCCAGAACCGCTCGCCTGAACCTCCCGCCATGATGATCGCCGCCCGCTTCGCCACGATCTCTCCTACGACTTTGCGAGGGCGGCCAACGCGAGGTCGCAGATCTTTTCGGCGGCTTTCCCGTCGCCATAGGGATTGGCCTGGTGCGCCATTGCTTCGAAGGCTTCCTGAGACTCCAGCAGTCGGGAGGCTTCCGCAAAGATCACTTCCTCGTCCGTCCCGATCAGCTTGGCGCAGCCCGCGTCCACTCCTTCGGGGCGTTCGGTGGTGAGGCGGAGCACCAAAACGGGGATGCCGAAGCTGGGCGCTTCTTCTTGAACCCCGCCTGAATCAGTCAGGATCAGCGTGCTCCGCTGCATCAATTTGACGAACTTTGGATACTCCGGGGGCTCAATCAGGCTGATGCGCGGGTGTCCATCCAGGATGCTGGTCAAAGTCTCTCGGACGACCGGGTTTCGATGCATCGGCACCATCAAGTGCACGTCGTCAAACTTCTCCACCAGCCGTTTCGCAGCTCGCGCGATCCCCTGCTGAGGCTCGCCCCAATTCTCCCGGCGGTGGGTTGTCAGCAGCACGACCCGGCCCTGATGATCGGGCAGCCACGTCTGCGGCTCCTGCTCGGCGACGCGGAACACCGCGTCAATCCCCGTGTTTCCCGTCACAAAAATGTTGGCGGGATCGAATCCTTCCCGAAGCAGGTTGTCCGCTGACCATTGCGTGGGAGCATAGTGCTGAGCGGCAACGATGCCTGCGGCTCGTCTGTTGAATTCTTCAGGAAAAGGGTTGTACAAATCATGCGTTCGCAACCCGGCCTCAACGTGTCCAAACGGGATGTTTTTATAGAACGCCGCAAGGCTCGCCACAAAGGTCGTGGTTGTGTCGCCCTGCGCCATCACCCAATCGGGTTTGAATTGCTCCAGTGCTTCGTCCAAGCCAATCAAGGCCCTCGCGGTGAGCTCCGCGAGGGTCTGTCCATGCTTCATCAAGCCCAGGTCCGCGTCCGGCTGCACTCCGAAGGTCTCGAAAACCTGCTCCAGCATCTCCCGGTGCTGACCCGTTGAGAGCGTGATCACCTCGCACTGGTCGGAGAGCTGCTTGAGTCGGAGGATGACGGGCATCGTCTTGATCGCGTCCGGTCGCGTTCCGACGATGCAGGCAATCTTGGATTTGGCCATGATTACGAGGCCAGCGACTCCTTGATCACGTCCACAACCCGCTTCTGTTGCTCAGCCGTGATCTGCGGCCAGATGGGCAGGCTGAGGACTTCTTCTGAAAGCCTGTCCGAGTTGGCGAGGCGCGGGTACTGCCCGGCATAAACCTCAAGGCGATCCTGCGGAATCGGATAGTAGATCATCGTCATCACACCTTTTTCCGCCGCCTTCTGGTGGACTTCGTCGCGCCGTCCGTTCTGCACCCGGATGGTGTATTGGTGGAAGACGTGGCCTTCTGCGACCTGCGGCGCGATCACGCCTTCGACATCCGCCAGCAGTTCGCCGTAGAGAGAGGCCACGCGGCGGCGGGCTTCGTTGTAGCCCGCAACCAGAGGCAGTTTGACGCGGAGGATCACGGCCTGCATCGCATCGAGGCGCGAATTGTAGCCGAGAAGCTCGTTGTGATACCGCTTCGCGGAGCCGTGGACGCACAGCTTGCGGCTCATCGCCGCGATCTCGTCGTCGTTGGTCGTGATCAGGCCCGCATCGCCATACGCGCCCAAGTTCTTGGTGGGGAAGAAGCTGTAGGCTCCCACTGCGCCGATGGTGCCGGTCATCTTGCCCTTGTACGGCGCGCCCCAGGATTGTGCGCAGTCCTCGATGATCTGCAGATTGTGCTTGGCCGCGATCTCCATGATGCGGTCCATGTTGGCGGGAAGGCCGAAGAGGTGGACCGGCATGATCGCCTTGGTCTTCTCGGTGATCGCGGCTTCGATCAAGTCCACATCCATGTTCATCGAATCGAGTTCGACATCCACGAAGACCGGCTTCGCGCCAATGTTGCTGATGGATTCGGCGGTGGCGAAGAAGCTGAAGGGAGTGGTGATCACTTCATCGCCAGGCTGAATGCCCATGGCGCGGAGGCCGATGATGAGAGCGTCGGTTCCGCTGTTGCACCCGATGGCGTGCTTCGCACCCAGATGCTCGCAGCATTCTCGTTCAAAAGCTTCGACCTCGGGGCCGAGGATGAACTGCGCGGATTTGAGCACGCGCTGCAGTCCAGCATTGATCTCATCCCAATGGGCTTCGATTTCGGGTTGGAGGTCGAGGATCGGAATACGGTCGATGCCGCTCTGCATGGTGCACTGAGTTTACTGCCTCGCCCCATTAAGTGAGGGGTAAGCTCACCCTGTGAACCTGCGATTTGCTTCTTTGACCATCGTTGCCCTGGCTCTTTCGAGCGCATCGTTCGCCGACTCGAAACTCACCGGCTATCACAGATATCCTCAATTTCGAGGGTTGAGCGGCCTGCCAGGGGGCGGCTTTGGCGTCAATCGCTACGGCCAGCCCGACTTTCGCGGGGCAATGGCGTACAGCACGCCCGTCGCCTACGGGCTGAAGGACTGGAGAGTTGTGGTCGGCGGCTCATTCGTGAGCAAGAACGGCACATTCTCATTCAGCGAGAACACCAACACCAGCAATGACACGGGGAATGGCACGGGCCAGTTTCTGGTGGGGGTGCCGATCGACAAATTTGGTGAACTGACTGTTGGATACATGGTGCTCAGCACCGAAGGAGACGGCGCGTTCAACTTCCAATGGTCGCCGCCCAATCAGAAGGGTGATGTCCACTTTGCCGTCGGAGTCCAAGACCTGCGCGGAAATGGCGGGGCCTCGGGCACGAATGTCAAGGGTGATCTGGACAACAGCACCAGCTTTTATGGCGTCGGCACCTGGCAGGCGAATGAGAAGACCTTCCTCTCTCTGGGTGCGGGCACCAAGCGATTTGGAGGAGTCTTTGGAAGCGCAAGCTATCAGCTTCACACCAACGTCAAGGCCTTCGCAGAATACGATCACTTCAATTGGAACTTCGGCCTGGCCTTCAACCCCTTCTCCAGGCAGTTGAAGGAAGAGACTTGGTACAGCAATGAGAAGCGGACCGAGCTGACCATGCAGGTCGGTGTTGTCGCGGGCCGCCACGCGTATTGGGCGTTGAACTTCAGCTTCTAAGCTCGGTCGTTGTATCCCATCGGGTTTGCCTGCATCCATTGCCAGGCATGCCCGATGATTGTTTCCAGATCGTCGAATTGAGGCGACCAGCCCCACTCGTTTTGAATCGCGGATGAGTCGGCCACCAGCCTTGCGGGGTCGCCCGGTCGGCGGTCTGCCTCCCGGATCTCAAAGTCATTTCCGGTCACCTTTCGGCAGGCATCGACGACTTCCTGCACGCTTGAGCCACGGCCATATCCAAGGTTGTAGCGTCGGGATTCTCCCCCTTCAAGGAGATGGTGGAGGGCCAGCCAATGCGCTTCGACAAGGTCCATGACATGGACGTAGTCGCGGATGCAGGTTCCGTCCGGCGTGTCGTAGTCGCGTCCGAAGATGGAGATGCCGTCCGTACGTCCCGCCGCCGCGAGGAGAATGCGGGGGATCAGGTGGGTTTCGGGCTCGTGATCCTCACCGATTCGACCATCCGGGTCGGCGCCAGCGGCATTGAAGTAGCGCAGACAGACCGAGCGGAAGTCGTGGGCGAAGTCGTAGGAGTCGATCAGCATTTCCGCCGCCAGCTTGGTCGCCCCATAAGGGCTGGCGGGACGCTTGGGGTGCGATTCCGAGAGCAGCGGAGTCTCAGGTTCGCCATAGACGGCTGCGGTCGAGCTGAAGATGATCTTGCGGCAATCCGCTTGCCGCATCGCTTCGAGAAGGTTGAGAACCCCTCCGACGTTGTTCGCCCAGTATCGTCCCGGCTCCCGCGCGCTTTCGCCGACCTCAATGTAGGCGGCGAAGTTGATGACGGCATCGATCCTGTTCTCTTGGAAGACCCGTTGAAGGCTTGCGGGTTCACGCAGATCGGCTTGGACGAGCGGGGAGCCTGCGATGGCCGCACGGTGCCCCTTTTCAAGATTGTCCAGCACAAGATGCTCGACGCCTTCGGCGCGAAGGCGCAGGCACATATGAGAGCCGATGAACCCGGCTCCTCCGACCACAAGAATCATGCCCGGCAGACTACCTTGACCAGTTTCTGTTGCCGGGTCAGGAGTCAATGACGGTGTTCGACGATCGATCTACTTGGATTGTCCACTTTCCGCTTCCGGGTCTGACCCAGTTTTTCCAATTGGCGGTGTTCGTCCATTGTGGTCCGCCTTGCTGGCGACCACCATCAATCTGAATCAGCCTCTTGCCTGGGGCAGATGCGAGCCCTCGAACTTCGATGAAATTCTTCAGGGCAGGGGGCGTTCCGATTCCTTCCCCAAATGAGCAATTGCGCATTTGAAAACTTCCGTTGAAGTGCAG
>JAEYWW010000265.1 GCA_023428805.1 Armatimonadota bacterium
CTACTAGGACGACAGGAAACCAGCAAAAGTTCTCACTCAAACCTCGGCGGTCACTTCTGCCAGGGGAGGCAGATGCCCAAGGTTTTCCAGAGTAAGCGCGGAGGCCAAAAGCTTCCTCGTGTAGGGATGCTGGGGATCGGCAAAAACCTGCTCCGAACTTCCCCGCTCGACAATCTCGCCCGCCCGCATCACAACAATGTTCTTGGCGATGAACCGCACGGTTTCAAGGTCGTGGGAGATGTACATGATCGAGCAGCAAGTCTCCGACTGAATATCACGAAGGAGATTGAGAATCTGCGCCTGGATCGAAAGATCAAGGGCAGCCGTGGGCTCGTCACAGATCAGCAGAGGAGGGCGCAGAGCGAGAGCACGCCCGATGGCGGCCCGCTGCCGCTGGCCGCCTGAAAGCTGATGGGGGAATCGATTGGCCATTTCTCGGCTCAAACCGACCATCTCCAACAGTTCGCCGACATCGCCCTTCCGCTTGGCGAGCCTCATAGGCTCCTCCAAAGCTCTGCCGATCGTCCACCGCGGATCGAGGCTCGCGTAGGGGTCCTGCCAGACCATGCCGATGCGCTCGGCCAGAATCCTCGCCTGTGGCGCATTGAAGGTGATGGTTCCAGACTTGGCCTTCTGCAGTCCAAGAACAGTGCGAGCAAGCGTTGTCTTGCCGCAGCCCGACTCCCCGACCACCGCCACGGTCTGCCCGTGAGAAATGTCCAGAGAAACACCCTTCAAGGCCTGGAACGGACCATGAGCACCGGGGTATTCGACCACGAGGTCTTCGATTTTCAGCAGCGAATCAGGCGTCATGCTTGGGTCCCTGGCTCCAGTTCAGGCGTTCGGAGAGCTTTCGGAAAAACTCCGCCTCTTCCAGTTTGACGAGATCGGTCGTTCGTGGAGACCGCGACACCCGCACCCGGTCGCCGCTCATCAGGTGGAGGCGGCTTTGTCCATCACAGGAAAGCACCGCCTCCCCTCTCGCTTCGACAGTCAAATCAATCACTGAACTGGGCCTGAGCAGAATCGGGCGGGCGCTGAGGGTGTGCGGCATGATCGCCGTCAGAAGCAGCGCATCCATCGCCGGGTCAACCACCGGCCCACCCGCCGAGAGGTTGTAGGCGGTCGATCCGGTCGGAGTCGCCACCATGACGCCATCCGCCGGATAGCGCGAGATGAGGTGGCCGTCGACTTTGACCTCAAAAGTCAACATTCGGGTGGTCGCCGATCTCTGCAAAACAGTCTCGTTCAACGAGTGCAATGTTGCAACAACTTGATGGGCGCGAATCAGTTCGGTCTGCACCATCATGCGTTTTTCAACAGTCGCCTTCCCATCCATGATGAGCTGCAGCGCGTCTTCCACCTGGTCAG
Source organism: Armatimonadota bacterium (assembly GCA_023428805.1). Lineage (GTDB taxonomy): Bacteria > Armatimonadota > Fimbriimonadia > Fimbriimonadales > Fimbriimonadaceae > JAEYWW01. The sequence continues at coordinate 1,372 of JAEYWW010000265.1, forward strand.
GCAGGCATTGGGTGACAAAGCCGAATCGCCCGTAGTGGATGCCCAAGATTGGAATTCCCTTTGCCGCGCAGATATGCGCGGCTCGGATCAGGGTTCCGTCACCGCCAAAAGTGACCATGAGATCAACGTTGGCGAGTTCATCAGGTGTGGCAGAAGAGATGTCGAGGGCTTGAGCCCCCTCCCGGTCGGAGACGATCTTCGCATTCCGCGGCAAAAGCCACGAGACGGCCCTATGGGCCGCCTCGACTGCATCCTTGCGGAAGAGATTGATGAGAACGCCGACGCGCACCGTCTTTACATACTGGCAGATTTCAGCCGTTCGAGAGTGGCCCGCCCTTCCTTGAAGTTCTTGTCGATATTCAGCGCGCGCTCAAGAATGACAATCGCCTCACCTCGCCTGTTCAATCTTTCCAGCGCGATTGCCAGATTGTTGTAGGGCGGAACGTACTTCGGTTCAGCTTCGACAGCCTTGCGGAAAAATGCTTCGGCCTCCTTGGTCTCGTTCTGGAGCAGGTGCCAGAGACCCATCCCGTTCAATGCCCGCGCATTTTTTGGCTGGCCCTTGAGGATGGTGGCGTAGTGGAATCGGGCATCTTTTGTCTGACCAAGATTCCAAAGTCCGTCTGCCAGGTTGATGCGGACATCATTCCGATCCGGGTTTGCCTTGATGATTTCCCGCCAGATGTCCACGGCTTCCTGCAGTCGATCAGCCTTGAGCAGAGCGGCGGCAAGATTCAATTTGCCCTGGACGCTTCCCCGGCCATCGCTCGAGACCTTGGCAAAGAGCCCCAGAGCCTCGTCGTACTTGCCCTGATCATAAAGAAGCAGGCCAAGGTTGTTCAACGCATCAGGATCGGCGGGTTCAATTTCGAGGGTTCGTCGGTACGCTTCTTCCGCGCCCGGCTTGTCGCCCAAGCGGTGCCGAAGCACGCCCACGTTGAACCACATGTCGGCATTGTTTCCGTTGGCTTGGAGAATCTCCTCCCACAGCTTCAATGCCTCCTGATCTCTGCCCGCACGTGCGTGGAGCTCGGCCATCACCGACTTGTAGTCGATGTCTTCGACGCCCAGGCTGCTGGCGCGGGTGAGGTACTTCTCTGCTGCGCTCGCGTTGCGCGCATTGAAGTAGGCCATTCCCGCATTGCGGGCAAACGTCTTGTTTTGGGGATCCAGGTCGCTCGCCGCGGCATACTCTGCGGCCGCTTCGGCGAACTTGCCCAATTGCTCGTAGCAATAACCAAGATTGTTGCGGGCGTAGCGATACTCGTTGGAGCTGTTGTTGGCGCCGCTGAGCTGGATCGCCTTTTTCAGGGGTTCGATGGCCAAGTCATACTGGCCCTGCTTCAAGTAAAGGCTGCCGATGTTGTACCAAGGAGTGGCCAAGGTGGCATTGCTTTCCGCAATCTCTGAGTAGATTTCAATGGCCTTCTCGCGCGCCTCCGGGGTGCCCTTCATCTCATAGGCATTTCCGAGGTTGTTGAGCAGGATGTTGTCGTCGCCGCCCATCTCGCGGGCCTTGGTCAGAACTCGGATCGCGTTGTCCGGCTGCCGCATCTGAACGTACTGGAAGCCCATCCATGAAAGCAGGATTGCATCAACTTCATCAGCCGCAATGGTCTCAAGCTCCTCAAAGACGGTCAGCGCCTTGGCGTCTTCGCCGCTCTTGCTGTAGGCGATGCCCAAGTCCTTCAGGACAGAAACGTAGACTTCCTTGTTGTCCGGCTTGGCAAGGTCCCTGGCCTTGGCAATCTCTCGGGCCTTTTCCAGATGCGGAACGGCGGCTTCAACATCTTCGTCCAGGAGCTTTGAACTTCCGTAGAATCGATGGAGATCAAGATCATCGGGATTCTTGTCAAGAAGACGGAGATAGATTTCTGAAGCCCTGTCGTACTGGCCGCTGACGTAGTAGCTCTGCGCCAGGTTCCGATCAATGAGATCGTTGAGCTTTTCGTCGCGGCTTGCGCCAGCCGCAGGAGCCAGGACCTCGGCGGCCTTCGCGGCTTCATTG
>JAEYWW010000357.1 GCA_023428805.1 Armatimonadota bacterium
CTCAACATCCTGGCCGGGGCGAACCAGGGGAGCATTTTCGATGGGCAGGGAAGCCGTGACATAGACCCACTTGAGAGACTGGACTTCCAAAATTGTCTGACCAGCGGACGCGAGCGAACCGGGATCAGCACTGCGCTTGGTCACCGTTCCGGAAATGGGGGAGCTGAGCTGCGTGTCGGACACACGCACACCTGCCTGCCGTGCCCCAGCTTCGGCCGCGTTGACTCCCGCGCGCAGTGCGCGGATGTTCTCGTTGTAGGCGTTGGACTGAGAGCGGTTTGCGGTGGCTTCGTCGAGGGCGGCTTGGGCCTGTTCGACCATCGCCTTGGCGGCGGCAATGTCCGCCCTGCCCTTCTGCTTGGCGATGGCAAGCTCCTTTTCGACGGAGTTCACCTGGGCGACTGCACTCTCAACGGCGGCTTGGTTGGACTCGATCTGACCTTGGGCGAGATCGACGTTGGCTTCTTCGGTATCGACCGTGGTTTGGGCGTCCTCGACATCCTTGCCGGCGCGATACCCTTGGTCGAAGAGAGCCTTGACGCGGTTGTAGTTGGCCTTGGCGTTTTTGAGTCTGGCTTCGGTGGCGCGTTTTTCGGCCTGTGATTGCTTGACCTCGGCGAGAGCTGCGGCGTGCTCGGCTTTCGCCTGGGTCACTTTCGACTCGGCGGCTGCCACAACTGAGGCGTAGTTCTGCTCCTGTTGGCGAAGGTTTTCCTGCGCGCTGGCGAGGGCGGCCCGCTGGACGCGAATTTCGCTTTCGATGCTGACATTGTTCGCCGAAGTTGTTGCTTCGGCCTGGGCGAGACGGGCGCGGGCTTCGCTCACCTGTGCCTGCTGCTGGAGGGCGGCCGCGTTGGCTTCACTGGGGTCGATGCGGACAAGGACTTGACCAGTGCTCACAGAGTCGCCCTCCCTGACATCCAGAAACGTGATGCGGCCTGTGACACGCGGCGAGATGACGACGTTGAGCGGAGCTTCGACTGTGCCGACCGTTTGAATGACTTCGTCAAGTCTCTGAGGTCCTGCTGCTACGGCATCAACCGTTGGTGCAGAGCCCCTGCGGGCCTGCTGCTCTTTCTCAAGTTCAGCCGCCGCATTTTTTTCCGCGCGAACACGCGAGAAAACAACGCCTCCAATGACGAGGACCGGAATGCCGGCGGCGAGCCAGCGGGTCAGAGCGGCCATAGATAACTAGTTAATACGACTTAACTATTGAAAGTTCGGTTTTCGGGACAAATCGGGGCCAGCCAGACGAGTATTTTACATTGGAGAAGCAATTCTCAAAAGGTTTTTAACATGATCGTTCATGGCCATTACGGGAATGATCTGAATCGACTCTCTATGGGCGGCTGTCCTCGTCTGGCCGTGGAATCGACTTTCGGTGAGGCGGTTTTCCATCTCTTCCCGCGCTGTACAAAATGATGCTTTTCGTGCCTCAATGAGCCTGAATGCGCGCATTGATGAGAGCGCTCAGGGGTCGAAAGGGAATCTGCACATTTTTTCTTCGAACTGCCCGCGCTGGTACGGGTAGATTAAGCGTAGAGTCAATTTGAGGCGGACGCAAGGGCGCGATCGCTCATAGGGAAACAGCGCATGCTCTCGTACGACCAGTCCATCATCTCCGAAATTGAGGCCGAGCGCCCGAAGATTCCTGTCGGGCTTTTGAGCCGGGAAGAGAAGGATCGATTGATCGAACGCGGCCTGCTTGGGCTCTATCGCTGGTACACCGCCCGCAGTCAAACCACCCGCAATTGGAATCCCGATCTGGATATCAACTGGAAGGATATGCGGAAGGATCACAACGAGGAGATCCACACCATCCTCGAAGGGTTCTTTGCAGTCGAACAGTATGTTCCCGACTACGTGGAGAACATCGTTGAGATGATCCGCAAAAGCCACGGTCGCAGCCATTTCCAAATCCGATGGGGCAGCGAAGAGGCGAAGCACGCGGACCTCTGGCACAACTCCGTTCTTTTCGGCGGACACCGTTCTCCCGAGTGGCTTCGAGGCTACATGGGCGAACTCCGAGCGAATGCTTGGACTCTCCCGTGGGAGGGCGATCCGATCCGAATGCTGTTCTATACGGTGTTCCAGGAACGCGCGACTCAGATCAACTATTTGAACCTCGGAGTGATCGCCAAAGGCAAAAGCATGTTGGAGAAGTTCAAAAACTCCGCCGATCCTGTCTTGGTCAAAGCCGCCAGCGTCATCGCGATCGACGAAGCGGCGCACTACAACTTCTTCCTTGAGGCCGCGCGTCTCTACATGTACTACTATCCGACCAAGGCTCTGGAAGCGATGGCGGATGTCATCCGTCACTTTGCAATGCCCGCAGGCAACATCATCCCGAACTATGACCGGTTTGCCGAGGTCGTCCACCGTGCGGCCATCTACGGGCCGCGTGAGCACGCAAAAGATGTCGTCCAGGTCGCGCTGGGCAATCTCGGCTTTGAGGGACGGCGAGCCTTGGAGCAGGGAATCAAGAACACGCGTCTGGTGCCGGATGAGGACGGAAACCTCCGCGAATCTGCCATCTTCCCCGGATTGGACTTCAGCCACATTGATGGCGCGGTTCGTCGGCTGTTCACCAAGATTCGAGGCCACGAGGACGAAACTGGTCACACGCTGGTCGATCCGATCGAATTTGTGCCGAATTACGCATAAAGCAATCAGTTGACTGTCTCGGATGGGAGTCTTATATGATGGTTCTCGAATACTCAGTCGTCATCGCAACCTGCCATGCGCCGGATTGATCCTGCCAGTAGGAGGTCATTTTGCGGTGGTCTTGATCGATCAGTTCGATGACGTCCTTGTAGAGAGCGGTTTTGCCGTCTTCTTCCATGTCTGGCCCTTCGCAATTGAGCGTCATGGTTTTTCCGTCCCCGCTCAGGGAGCCAACATATTTCCACAAGTGGGATGAGAAAGACCCGAACCAGCAGCCGCGATACTCCTTAAAGGAAACGTCATAACCGAGCGCGACATAGTGATTGGATGCCGAGCCGTCCGGCATTTCGCCGCTGCCCTCGCCAAATGCCCAAAGCCCGCCCACGCTTTTCACGCTCTCACGACCATCGGTGGTCATGGAACTGCCGTCCGGCATGTTCATTACGGTTCTGGTAATCCATTCACCAACCAGATTCTGAAGCCACTCGTGCTCCTTTACTGGTTTGGTTCCCATTTCCATCATGTCTTGTGAACTGTCTGCCACAGAAGTGTCTACGCGGTGACTGGGCGGAAATTGCCACTAAGATTCTGTTTTCGCAAACGCTCCATATTCCGCTCCGAGCGAGGTCGAGGACTTGGGCAGAAAATTTCCGCTGGAAGGATCGATGAGGTCTGGATTCTCTCCAATGCGGTTGCCTTCTGAACGACCAGGCAATCGGACATTGGTGGCACGAGGATTGTCGGAGCAGTGCCAGAGGTTTGCCTCGAATCGAAACGTATCGGGCTGCGTGAGATCGCCAATATTGATCCCGCCGCTCGCCCATTGATCAGAGCGGTAGATCACCAAGTTGCGGCGGTATTGCCCGTTGCGGCTTGGGAGGAAGTCGGGGCTGCGTGTCTCCTGAAGAATGCGCGCGGCCCATCGTCCTGGGTGGTAGATGGTGTTGTATTCAACTATCGCGCCATCGACCCCCACAAACGCGACGGGCGTGGCGCCACCGATGAAAGTGCATCGTCGAACCGTGATCGCCTGCGCTTCAAACCGGCTGCCTTCGGGCACCGAGGCGAGGGGCGGACGGAAGAACTCCCGCCCCGTGCTTCCGCCGATGTTGACTCCCCGGTGTCCAGGGTTCTTGAACTGGCATTCTTCAACAGTGATGCCGGTCGAACCTCCCTTGGCCTGGACTCCGCTGTCCCCGCCGTTTTCGAAATGGCAGTTGCGGACCACCCCCTGGTGGCAGCCCACCATGTCAATTCCCGAACCGCCCCAGCTTTCGATGGTGCAATTCTCCACGGCGAAGTGCTCGATTCCCGACAACTTGATGCCATCGTGATTTCCAGCAGGAAGGTTGCGGATATGGATGTTTTTGATCGTGATGAAGGTTGACCGCTTCTCGTAGTCGCTCCCGTCGTCAATGTTCAGGCCGTTCAGTTTGGGATCCTCAATGATCAGGTTCTGGATGACGAGATGTCTGGCTTTGGAGATTTGAACAGCGGTGTTTCCTCCTGCGAATACTGGCGGATTTTGAGGGTCGCTTCCGCCGATGGTGATCGGCTTTTCTTTGGTTCCGTGAATCCCGCCGAAAAAGAGGCCGCCGGGATATCTGCCCGGAGCGAGGAGAATGGCATCTCCTGGTTTCGCCCTGCTGACCGCCAGCCGGAAAGACTCCAAGTCATGGACTTGCGGCTGCAGGAGGATCAGGGCAAGAGCGAGGACCACACCTGCATTATGC
>JAEYWW010000004.1 GCA_023428805.1 Armatimonadota bacterium
CGCTGGAATGGGAGAAGATCAAGGTCACTTACCAAGGCCCGCAAAAGGTGCAGATCGGCGGCGGCAAAACCGTCACCGGGCATCTCATCACCCACCCGAAATCGAAGATTTGGCTGGATGACAAGGGCGACCCACTCCGCATCGAAAGCGCCAGCGGCATCACGGTGGTGAGGGCATGATGACTTCGCTTCTGCTGGCCGCAGCGCTCGGCTTTCAACAGCCAGCCCCCCTCAAGTACACGCTCAAGGAGAACACCCGCACGTTCGCCAAGGCGGAGTTCAACCTGACGCGATTCAAAGACGGCTCGCTTCGGCATCGCTGGGTCGTCTCAGAGATTGGGGGAGACAAGAAAAGCAGCTTCACCGACGAAATGATCTGGGATGCGGCTGCTCGCCCCAAGGTCTTCAAGCGGGTGATGAATGAGGGCGGCGGAGTCACAACGATCACCGGGCTGTTCTTCGACAATCGCGTGGAAGTGACCTTCCAAAGCAACGGCCTGCGCGAGATGGAAACGCATCCCGCGCCCACCAAGCACTCCACGGTCAATCCCGCCACCTACTGGTTTGTCGATTCAAAACCCAAGGTTGGCGCGAGGGCGACGGTGGCAGAATTCGACTTTGAGAACATGGAGTGGGTCGTGATCTCCATCATCTACAAAGGCGTCGAAAAACTGACGGTTGGGGGCAGGACTGTCAACGCGCATCGCATCGACCGGGGAAGCGACGAAACAGTTTGGGTGGACGACCAGGCGCGTCCGATTCGCCAGCAGGAGCGGGACGCGGGCACGCTCATCACGCTCGAAAGAATTTAAGCGCACAAAGCCATAAGCGAATGTATATTATAGGCATCACCTGTTGAGGCTGCCATGATCTGCACCCTTGTCGCCGCCGTTCTGCTTTCCGCTCAAGACATTCCTCCCAAGACAACTGAGAACCAGCCCGACATCAGCATCGGACGAACGCGTGTCCTGCCGGAGAAGACTTACGAATACTACGATTTTGTGCGCCAGCAAGAGGTCAAGGTCACCGGCAGATACTATTGCGAAGTTCAGCTCCGGCCATTTCTTTCCCGAGACGAACCTGCCAAGGCGATCACGGCGACAATGCGTCCCGAGTCTCCCGCGCGATCATTTGTGCTCAAATCTGTGTTCACCGGGGTCAAAGGTTTTTCGGATGAGGAGGGCAACAAACTTCCTGTTCCCGAACAGATGACGGATTTCTGGTTCAAGGACACCCCTCGCGAATTGAAGGAAGAGGTCTATACGCATCTGGAGGCGGCCCGCCAAAGATCGCGAACGATGTACAAAGACTATAAGGAGAAGATCAATCCCAACAATGAGCTGAGGCCCAATGGTTGGACAGAACGCGACTATGGTCACCAGTTGGTGGATGTGTATGTTTCTGTTCATTCCTATGTTCTCTCCCAGAAACCGGATGGAACCGAAGCCAAGACAATTCTGCCGACGTTCTTAGTTGAGAAAGCAATCTGGCGAATTCCCCAAACTTGGCCCTTGGAAGAGAGATTCACGCCCGATCCTGTCGGCGACGGTGGCACAGGCTCAGTTCCGGCGGATGTCCCCTACATGCGCTTGAATGAACGAACGGTTCCCCTGCCCGTCGCCCCGGTCGGGAAGGATGAGATCAAAGACGGCAAGTCTTACATGGACATCTTCGCTCCCCGCCCCGGCACCGGCTTTGAAGACCTTTGGGGCGGTTCCGGCACGTTCGGCGGCGGCACCGATATGAACAAGCTTAACTTTCCCCAGGGTGTCCCTCCCGGGAATTGGGATGCGGGGCCATCGTTCTTCCTCCCTCCGAGCACCGTTTGGTATCCGAGCAGCGGCAGCCATCAATCCATGCTGACCATCGGCGGTGGGTCGCAGTTCGGAACCATGACCATGCCGGGGACCTTCCGAACCCTCTGCTCCAACATGAGGCGGAAGGCGCCCGAAGAGGGTGTGCGCTACTATCCCTTCCGCAACCCCGACCCGATCGCGGTTGCGATCTCCAAAATGCCGTCGATGAGCCGCCTGATTTCAACGGGCGACCAGGCGCGGAACTGGATCTACACCGATCAGCCGACGCGGGAGGAGATCAACAAGATTTTGATTCCCGGCGTGTCCGAAGGGCACTATCTCAACGGGCTTTTCGACGTGAACTACCTTGGCGGGTTGGAGAAGAAGGATGTCGATAAGATGCTGAATCCCGGTCTGCTGGACGCGGCATCGGCGCGTCCGATGTCGGTGCAGTGGGCATTGAACGAACTGTCGAGCAGCAAGCCGAAAGACGTGGCGAAGTGGCTCGATTCCAAGCCCTCCGATATCACCGATCTCTTCACGCAGACCGACAAGGCGTATGGCGAGCGCGGCGCATTTCTCTTCAACGAGCTCTTCGGTTCTCCGAGCGGCGAAATCCGCCGCAGCGCCCTCAAACTCGCCAACTCCCTCGGCCCAAACGCCGACCCTTATCTGAAAGGCAACCTGCCCGAGCTGGACACGCTGCAGTACTCAGGAAATCAGGCCGAAGAAGACATGGCCACCGACGCCCTCGGGCGTTGGGGCAAGTGATCGGACAAGCTTTGCCTTACCTCGAAGGAACTTGATTGGGACCGATCTTCTGGGCCTTTTCCATTGTTCCGCTGACTCGGTTTGGGTGGCCATTCGAGGCGAATGCTGAGAATCTTGCTGATTTCACGTGCGCAATGAGGCGGGTAAAGTGTCGCCCAAGTCTATTGCGGCACATGGGATGTGCCCGTTGCGGGGAAGACATGAAACTGCATAGCTATCTCTTGCTGGCGATTTTGACCGCCCTCATCGGCTGCGGAGGCGGCGGCGGTGGTGGTGGAGGCGGACTGACGGGAGGCGGGTCCGGCGGATCTGGAGGCTCGATCACCGATGCCGAACGCCTGGGAGCGATCACCGCCGTTGAGAACCAGATTCACACCCTTTTGACCAAGGGCTTGACTCAGGCCCAGGTGAACAGCCAGATTCTCGACTATCTCAAGACTCGCGGCGAGTTCACCGATGCCGGCTTGAGCCCCGATTCGTCGGTTTGGGCGAGGTTCAAGGACGACCGCTATCTTGTCGTGGTCAACAACCGAGACCCGCTGCCGCCCGGCGCGGGAACTCTCTCTGGCGGGCCGGTGGCAGCCGGCGCCAATGACAAGATCACGACCTCCAAGCAGGCCCGGCTCCTGCACTCCTTCGGAACGGGCTTCGATCAGCAGCAGAATCCGATCAATCGCATGAGTTCGATGCTGCGGGATGGGGGCTACACCATCGCCGGAGGGACCGAGGGCGACGCACGGCTCAGCACTCTGCGGACGATCAGCGGGGATGGTTTCCTCTATTTCAACACGCACGGCGGAAGCTACACCTTCCAGGGCGGCGACAAGGTCTTTTCTGCGGGCTCCTCGACCAAGGTGGATCAATTCACCGAGAAGCAGCCGGAAATCATGGCGGACTTCGCCGCGAACCGCATCGCCTACATGACCGCCGCCAATGGCGAATTCTTCGAGTTTCTCGGCAAGGAAATCCCCAAGTTCGACACGCGGTATTCGATCAACCACCGCTTTGTCTCCCAGTATTGGAGCTTTGGGAGCAACGCGCTGGTCTTCATGAATGCTTGCTACAGCGGCATCACCACGACCCAGAACGGGGCGCAGCGGTTCTATGAGGCCATCTTCGCCAAAGGTTGTGGCGCGTACCTGGGCTGGGACGACAAGGTGGCGACGCCGACATCGGAGAAGGCCCCCCTGTTCCTGGTCGACCGCCTTTCCGCGGCCAACAGCGAACAGCCCGAAGACCCCAAACAGCGGCCGTTCTTCGTGACTGCCGTCGTGGATGACATGCATGCCAAGGGGATTGTCCCCGGGGCAAACGGCGCGAACATCGTCCTGAAGTTCTCGGCGGGCGGCGTCTCCGATGTGGGATTGCGCCCGACCATCGAGTATGTGGCGATGAACGAAATCTCCGACATCCTGTTCCTCATCGGCTCATTTGGCAGCGAATTGGGAGAGGTGATTGTGGATGGCGCCCCCGCGCAGATCATCTCGTGGGGCGCGGATCAAATCTCGGCCCGCATCCCCATCAAAGGCAAGGGTTCGGGCGGCGAGGTCGTGGTCAAAGTTCACCAGAAGGAGAGCAACAAGCGGTTCCTGAGCAAGTACAGCTCCACGTTCGAGATGCATCAGAGGGATTCGGGCAACCTGCAGGTCCTCATCAATGCCACGATTGTGGTCCGGCAGGACATGGGCAAGCGCCGGAACAAGATCAGCGGCAAGCTGGAGTACCCCGACCCCTACATCTCGCTCTTCGGGTCGCCGGAGTCGGTTGTGACTTATGTGGCATCGGGCTCCCACAGCGGTACGAGCTACTCGGGCTCAGGGACGCTCGTCTGGTCCAAGGAAGTTCCCGACAACATGAACCCCGACGGAAGATATATGGTTACCGGAACCTACGACACGGCATCCGGGCAGCTCGTGCTTGGAATCATCGCCAACGGAAGAGTGACGATCAAAACCGAAACCGAGACGCACTATGTGCACGCAGGGTCGGCGTCCATGGTCAGTTCCTTCAACCCGAATACTTGGACGATCCAGCCCTACTCAATGGGAGACGAGCAGTACGGCTACAGTTTCTCGCAGATGATTGCCGCACCAAAACCGGACAACGAGTACCACTACTGATGCCGCACCACGGTGCGGATTCTTGCACCGTGGTGACGCGTGTAAACTAGCAGGCTCGGAGAGGAAGATGATTGCCCTTCTCGGAGCCTGTCTCGCCATGAACCCCGTCGCCCCGCCTGCGCCCTATGGGGCCCTGCCGACCAAGACCCAGCTTCGCTGGCATGAACGGCCCTACTACAGCCTGATCCACTTTGGCCCGAACACATTCACCAACGTGGAATGGGGGCATGGAAAGGAAGACCCGAACGTTTTCGACCCGAGCCAGCTTGACTGCCGCCAGTGGGCGCGGACCATCAAAGATGCAGGCATGACG
>JAEYWW010000175.1 GCA_023428805.1 Armatimonadota bacterium
GTCAAATTGGGCCTGGAAGTTTCCGACATCGCCGCACGGCTCAAGCCCGAAGCAACCGCTACCCAGGCGATGACCGCTATCGCTTCTGGAGAGCCGACGCTGCGGGCCATGGATCGGTGCGGCGCGCTGGAAGCGCTGATTCCCGAGTTGGGAAGGTGCCGATTCCTCATGCCGCGCGATGGCAGCCACCGCTACACTGTTTTCGAGCACACGATCCGCGCCATTCGAGGGCTGGACGAACTCGCGCCGGGGACCATTCTCGGAGACCTGAAAGCATCCCTCCATGAGCTTGCTCCGCTCTACCTTGCCGTGCTGCTCCACGACGTCGGCAAAGTCGATGACTCTCGACCTCACAGCGAAACCGGAGCAGAAGTGGCCCTCAAAGTTGCGGAAAGATGGGGCCTCTATCCCCAAACCGCTCAGGCAGTTGAGTGGCTGGTTCGGGAGCATCTGGCAATGGCCAGAACGATTCGGATGCGGGATGTGATGAACGCGGAAACCGCCACCGAATTTGCCCACTTTGTCGGAACCGAAGAACGCCTGGCTCTGCTCACACTGCTCACCTATGCCGATGTTCAAGCGGTTTCGAGCGAGACGTGGACGCCCGTTCAGCAGACATTTGCAGAGGAGCTTTACCGTCGCACGCAAGCCCTTCTCGCCACCGAAACCGATTCGACTCCTGACCATTCAGCGGTGCGGCGGCGAATCAAGCGAACCCTGGGACGCAATCAGGTCGACAGCGCAGACTTGGAGAAGTTTGTCGAGTCGCTGCCCGCGCACTACCTTTTCTCCACGCCGCCAGAAGATGTGCAATGGCATTACAGCCTGGTGCAGCAGGCCGAGCGGGAGGGAGCGGCGATTGAATTGAAGGACTACAAACACGCGGCCGTCACCGACATCCTGATTGCCTGTCCCGACCGGCCAGGATTGCTCAGCGACCTTCTTGGAGTCCTCTATGCCCTCGATCTGAGCCTTGTCACGATCCGCGCCGCAACGACGAGGGTTGGCAAGCCGATGATCCTTGACCTTTTCACTGTGAGCATGAGTGGGAGGCCGGTGCCCCCCAGCACAGCCGCCGAAGTTGAGCGATTGCTCAAGGAAGTCATCGAGGGCCGATCGGTGGATGAAATCCTTCTGTCCAAGCAGAAGGATCCGATGCGCGAACAGGAGATTTTTCAGTGGTCCTGCCGTTCCGGCGAGCCGACCATTATCGACGTTCAAGCTCCCCGAGGGCGCGGCATGGCCTTCCGCATGTCCAAGCTGATAGCCCAGCAAGGCTGGAACATTCTTGCGGCCAGGTTGAGCCAGTGGGCGGGCCAGGGGGCGGCCAGCTTCTATGTTGAAAAACCTGGCTCCAATTCGATCTCATCCGAGGAAGTGGAGCGGGCCTTCGCGCGGCGAAAGGTATAGTGGGGCACGGCATTTCTCATGCATGTCGTCATTCTTGGTTGCGGGCGTACTGGCGCCTCTCTGGCGCTCCATCTGGCATCTCTCGGCCACAGCGTCACCGTCATTGAGAGAAACACAGACTCCCTCCGCCGGATCGAAGATTCGAGCACGATCAACGTCGTCATCGGCAACGGCCTCGATCAGGATGTCCTGGAGCGGGCCGATACGGCCAAGTGCGATGCATTCTTCGCGCTCACTCGAGGCGACAATACCAACTTGATGGCCGCCCAGATTGTCCAGCGAAAATTCAAGGTTGAGCGCGTCGCCGTGAAGGTCGCGGACCCTCTCAGAGCGGAGGCATATAGGAAGTTTGGACTTTTCTGCATCAATGCGAGTGCTTTGATGACGGGATATTGCCGCGACTGGCTGACCAACGCCGAATACGCCCCGATCGACCAATACAACACTCTGGTCAAGGAGATGGAGTCGTAGGATGTACCTGATCCTTGTCGGAGGCGGAAACGTCGGCATTCAACTCGCAAAACGGTTGATCGCGACTGACCATGAAGTGCTTTTGGTCGAAAAAGACGGAGATCATGCCCGCCGGCTTGCCATGCTCATTGGCGATGAGCACATCCTGCATGGTGATGCCTGCGATCTCAGCGTCCAGAAGGCCGCCGGATTCAGCCGCGCGGACGTTGTCGCGGCGGTGACGGGCGAAGACGAGGACAACCTGATCGTCTGCCAGCTCGCCAAAAGCCACTGGTCGGTCAAGCGGGTTGTGGCGCGTGTGAACGACCCCTCGCACGAGAGCATCTTCCGCGAGTTGGGAATCGACGACACCGTTTCCGCGACCGGAATCATCTTCAGCCTGATTTCGCAGCAGATTTCCTCCGACGAGCTCGTTCCCATCGGCGCCTTGCACATGGGAGGAGTCGAAGTGATCGAGAGCGTCATGAGCTCCCGTTCGCCGCTTGTCGGCAAGCTCGTCCGCGACATCGAACTCCCGCAGGGCACATTCCTGGTCTACGCGCTCCGCGATGGAGTCGGGTCAGCGGTGTGGGGCGACTGGGAATTTCAGGCGGGTGACATGATTGTCGGACTCGTGCCGATCGCGCGGGCCGATGAGTTGAGAAAGGTTCTGCACGGCCACTAAAGCGGCGGTCACTTCCACCTCGCTTCCTTGTAGATCGGCTCGCCGTTGACATCCAGAGAAACCATCTTCGCCCCCGTCTCATCGGGGGTGTAGGTGAGATAGAGAAGCGGCATGGATGACATCTCCCGACGATGCCTTCGATGCTCCTCCCACTCCTTGTCCGCCGACTTTCGTGTGGTTTCCGCGGAAAGCAATCCTGCCATCGAGTGATCGTCCCTGACCTGAGATAGAA
>JAEYWW010000373.1 GCA_023428805.1 Armatimonadota bacterium
CCCTTGGTCTTCTCTTTCAGTTCAGCAAAGGCCTCTTGAAGCCCCTTGTCGTCCTTGTATGTGCTCGTCGGAAGAACTTTCAGACCTTCATCGGCCATGGCGTTCGCCTTCTTGTTGTCGCCCAAAATCGACCAACCGTAACCCGCCATCAGAAAGGTGATCGGATTCTTGGAGTCGAGCTTGACACCTTCATCAATCGCGCGGGCCACCAGCGCCTTGTGCTTGTCGCTGTGCTCCTTCTTGAGCATGAATGAGAGTTCGACAAGCTTGGAGCCATTCTCCGCCTTGCCTTCTTTGATCAGCGAATCAACGTAAGCGGTGAGTTCGTCGATGAACGGGAAGAACATCTGAACCTTGGCATTTTCCTTCATCGCCTTCATCTGCTCGTCGCCTTCGTCGTCGATGGCTTCGAGCTTCTTCAAACCCTCCTCCTTCTTGCCCGAAGCATAGAGGGTCACGGCTTCATCAATTTTCGCGGCAAACTCTTCAAACTTAGCCTGCTTGGCTTCTGCTGTCTCAAAGTCCTTGATCGACTTTTGAAGGTCGAACTTGCCAGAAATCGCCTGATCGAGCACGCCTTCAAGGTCCATGGGATGCCCGATCCAGAGAACGGTGCCCTCTTTGTTGATTACAAAGGATGCGGGGATGCCGTTCTGATTGGCGGCCGTCATCCACTTCTCGGCCATGTGGCCTTCCTTCGTGTCCATGCCGACGTTGTAATCCATCTTGGCGCCCATCTTGGAGACAAACTCTTTGACCTGCGGCGTCACATCGCCTTCACCTTCCCAGACATTCATGCCGTAGAATGCGACTTTGCCCTTGTGCTTCTTGGCCAGTTCGGTCACGTGGGGGATGGCGTCGATGCAGGGGCCGCACCAAGTGGCCCAGAATTCGACCACGGTGAATTCGCTTTCGGAAAACGACTTGAACGGCTTCCCCTTCACCCAGAGAGCGGACTTGATCTCAGGAGCCTTCTTGCCGGGCATAAGGTCAGCAGCCTGGGCCGCTGGAAAAATGGCGAGCGCTGCAGCAAGCAGGCCCAAACGGAAGCCGATGTGCTTCATACCGCGATTGTACGGCTTCCCGCAGAAGATGGTTCCGGGCATGAGTCCAAAACACCTGAAGAAACTTCATCAACTTGACGGATGACTGCGGCATCGTAAGTCTATGCATGCTCCAGACGTCCGTCTCCTGCTGTTCTCCATCCAGAATCGCGTCGAACTCATCGGAAAACACTATGTTGCCGAGGCAGCCATATTGGGGGGATT
Organism: Armatimonadota bacterium; assembly: GCA_023428805.1. GTDB lineage: Bacteria > Armatimonadota > Fimbriimonadia > Fimbriimonadales > Fimbriimonadaceae > JAEYWW01. Next base: position 1,269 of record JAEYWW010000373.1, read on the forward strand.
TTTGGATCAGCTTTCGCAGGCGCGCTTTGGAAGAGCCGATAAAAGATGAACCAGTGAGCCGCCACCGGGTGGTGCACCTCTCCAGAGGTGCATGTTTGTCGGAGTGCTCGACCTAGGTCGAGCTCTGGAGTGAGCACCTTGGTGCTCCTGCGCGATGGAGAGCATTTTGAAAAAGGTTGGGGGCGGGCATGGCCTCACAGGAGTTCGGCCCTCCAGGTCTCGGAATGGAGGGCCGAGCTCCCGCGAGGCTCTTCCCCCTCCCAGGCCGGATACGTCCACCCCGGATCGCTCCGCTTCAGCGGGGCTCTCGGATTCCCGCACTTTTGTGCGCAGACGTTCAAAAGGGCGGCGGGCCGCCCGTGCCAAAGCGCGACGCGAGCGATCGCGCACTCCATGGAGTGCGGTCAGATATGACCGCTTTCAATTCCGCCGAAGGCGGCCTGTCGCTCTACGATCCAGAACAGCGAGGGCGGCTCCGCCGCAAGGGAAAGCGGCGATATCTCGCCGCACTCCATGACATGAGCCGCCACCGGGTGGTGCACCTCTCCAGAGGTGCAGCTTGTCGGAGTGCTCGACCTCGGTCGAGCTCTGGAGTGAGCACCTTGGTGCTCTCTGCGCGATGGAGAGCGCTTTGAGGAGGAATGGGGACCGGGCAGTTCGGCCCTCCAAGAAAGTCTGCGAATGGAGGGCCGAGCTCCCGCGAGGCTCTTCCCCCTCCCAAGTTATGGAAAGGACCGCTCCGCTTCAGCGGGGCTCTCGGACTCCCGCACTTCAGTGCGCCGGTTTGCGCAAAACTCCCGAGAGCAAGCAGCAATCTCGAGCTGAATCGCTCGTGGTGGGCTCGTTACTGCTTCACCTTGGGTGCCGTCAGCAATTCGTAGGACAACCGCATCAATCCAAAGGCCATGAGGTGAAAAACGAACGCGACAAGCGCAGCCCGCAGAATATCAAGACTGAGAGCCACACTCAAGGCGACGAATATGAAACTGTAGATGATCGTGTGAACGGCGACGCTCACCACCGCAGGCAAAATCTTCACGGGCTTTTCATGAACTTCGCCCTTCATCCGGGCAACGCGAATCAATCCCCACGATAAGCCGACCACCGAGCCGATGACCAATGCGGCGGCTCCGGAATCACTCCGCTGCGGCCAGAAAACATAGATCGCGCCACACAGGATCAGCAAACCAGAGTGAAATGCCCAGGATAACGCGATGCTTCGATTGCGACATTGCTGCCGTTCGTTCAAGTCGACCAAAAGGATACACTCCCAACTCAAAACTCATGCGCATCGACTACGTGACACTCTTTCCCGAAATGGTGATGCCAGCTCTTCAGCACAGCATCATGGCAAGGGCGGAGAAAGGGGGCCGAGTCGCGTTCGGGGCGGTGAATCCAAGAGATTTCGCGCAGGACGCGCACCGCTCGGTCGATGCCCCTTCCTACGGGGGCGGGCCCGGCATGGTGATGATGCCCACTCTCATCGCGGAAGCCCTTGAATCGCTCCAACCGCACCCAAACGCGGAAATCATTCTCACCGACCCGATGGGCGAGAAATTCACTCAAAGCGTGGCGAGGGAGCTTGCGGAGAAGCCGCAGGTCATCTTCATCTGCGGGCACTATGAGGGCGTGGATGAGCGGGTCCGAACCAAGCTCGCCACGCGGGCATTGACCATCGGCGACTTTGTTTTGACGGGCGGCGAGCTTCCTGCGCTCGTGATGACCGATGCGATTGTCCGCCTGCTTCCCGACGTCCTGGGCGACCCGGAAAGTCATCGTGACGACAGCCATACGGACGGACTGCTCGGCTTCCCTCTCTACACAAAACCTGCGGAATTCATGGGTGAAGCAGTGCCGGAAGTTCTGACCTCGGGCCATCATGAAAAGATCGCCCAGTGGCGTCGGAAGCAACAGTTAGTCAGAACCCGCGAACACCGCCCCGATCTATTCGCCCAATCAAATCTCAGCAAACAGGACCTGAAGCTGCTTGACGAGGAATGAAACTCGCCCCGGAAAACCGGGGCGAGTTCATCTCAAGGGTTTTGATTACAGTCGGACGAACTGGTAGTACTGATTGCCGCTCAGTGTCACCAAGCGTCGGTCATATCGGTCGCCGTTCATGTAGTAGTACGGCCTGCTGTAGTATTCCGCGCGATCCTTCTTCATCTGGCTCTGGCTCTTGCGGTCTTCCTCGTAGCGGTAGAGCGAGTAAAGCGCGCCCGCACCACCGGCGATGGCTGCCGTGTCATCCCCTTTGATCAGACCATAAGCCAGCACCGCACCCGAAAGATAGGCGATGTTTCGCCATTCGTTCTTCATCTTCTGCCGCCGGTCGTACTCATCCTGCCAGCTTGAAGTCCATTGGAAAGAGCGATCATCATTGCTGGCATAGTACGGGTTGTAATCGTCATCCCAATCATCGTCGCATCGTCGAAGATTGTTATTGACCACCACGTAACGGTCGCGGTTGTGGCGGGAGTTTGAGTGGGCGGGCGGAGCGGGCAACCACTTGCCATTCTTCGGATTGTAGCGATGCTGCTTGCCATTCCAAGTCTTCCACGATGGGTTGCTCGCCCAGAGCATCACGGGCTGTTCGTCGCGGTAGCGACGGTCTTCCCAGATAGCCTGCTGGCTTCGGAGCCATCGCTCACGCTCCCATTCCTGCTGGCGGCGAAATTCGGCTTCCCGAGAACGAGCGCGGCGCAGCTCGCGTTCGCGCTCCTCGATTCGTCGGCGTTCAGCCTGGCGTCGGGCGTCTGCCTCGCGTTGACGACGCTGGTTTTCCCAGGTACTGGGATTGCGTCCGAGGAGATCGACTGGGTTGAAGTCGGGGCGTCCGCTTCGAATGATCCGCTCCTGTCGGCTGGCTCTCCGACGGGCTTCGGAATCGCGCTGACGGCGCTCGGCGTCTTGGCGAGCCCGATTGCGGGCCTGAATCAATTCGGCGGCGCGGTTTCGTTCCTGGGCTTCGGCTCTCTTCCGATCTTCGCTTCGGCGTGCCTGCTGGTTCCGAGCATCACGCGCGCGCTGCTCGGCTTCTGCGCGTCGTCGAATCTCATCTGATTGTCTTCTCGCCTGTTGATTGCGACCGTCCCGAGCGCGGCGGTCAGCCTCTGCTTTTCGCTGGGAATCCGCGCGTTTGCGATCCTCGTCGGCTCGTTTTCGGTCCTGCTGATTTCGCGCTTCTTTCGCGCGACTTTCCGACCCTTTGCGGTCGGAGCTCGATTGACCACGACTATGCGAGGCACTTCCCCGCCGATCATCATCCCGGTCACGCCCCTGGTTTCGATCTCGCTGGCTTTCGCCGGATCGCCCCCGATTCTGATCTTTTCCACCCAACCCCCGGTCTCGCTGGGGTTCACGAGCGTCCGCGGTGGTGGCGAGGAATGGCACCACACCAAACAAGACGGCTGCCATGGCATTGGACAAAAGCGACTTCATCTTCACGAAACACCTCCAAGTGCGCCTATCGCTAGGCTACACCTATTCCAATGCACAGAGGGAGCAGGGGTTTCTTTAATGCACGTAAAGTTTCTGTAAGAAATGAGACACCAGGTTCAAATTCTCGCAGACAGGTGGCTTTGCCAATGGGTGATGATGTGTTCGACCTCTTCGTTCCCATAGGGAACTTGCGCTTCATCATCGAAGAAAGCCGTCATGCGCCAATCGCTCGAAATCTGCTCGGGGATTGCGGTTGGAACCTCAATGCCGGAGAGCGTCAGGATCGCCGCAACCCACATTCGAGGGACAGTGGTCAGGTTGTAGCCACCGCCTCCGACCGCCACGATGGGCAGCCCAAGATCGCGCACAAGACGCACAGCTTCCACCCAATGTTGGGCGAGACATTCCAGGTGTCCGAGCGGGTCCAGCCGATGAGGATCGCTGCCCATCTGGAGCACGATCGCCTCGGGTCGATGACGTTCGACGACCAGCGGAAGGATGGAGGAGAAGGCATGGAGCCACACGCCTCCTGTCGTCCGGGGAGGCAGAGGAATATTGATGCTGGAGAGATCGGCCCCGGTTTCGTCCACAAATCCCGTGCCGGGATAGAGGGTGCGGCCGTCCTGGTGGATCGAGAGGGTGATGACCGAAGGGTCATCGTAGAACAGCCACTGCACTCCGTCGCCGTGGTGGAGGTCAATGTCGATGTAGAGGACCCTCTCGAACCGCTCGCGGAGAATCGCACAGGCGACCGCCGGATCATTGAAGATGCAGAATCCCGAAACCCGATCCCGGCGGGCATGGTGCAGTCCGCCGGCAATGTTGAAGGCGAGCTCAGCGCCGTCCCTCACATCCTCTGCCGCCCGCACTGTGCCGCCGAGATAGCCGAGCGATGCCTCATACATTCCATGGAACGGCGGGTTGTCCCCCGGGCCAAACCCGCGCATATCCTCCACGCACATTCCATTACTGAGAGCCTGGATGGTTTCAAGATAGTCCGGCGAATGAATCCGGAGAACGTCGGTATCCAAAGCCAATCCAGGATCAAGAAGCTCAATGCCTGGCTCCACCACCTCAAGCAGAGCGATTGTTCTGCGCAGGCGTTCGGGCTTCAACGGGTGCCTCGGACCGAAGTCGTATTCGGTCATCCGAGGGTGGTAGTAGAAACGCGGGATCACTTGTCCGGCTGGGTCACGTATTCGCCCGCGTCGGCATCCGGCTTCTGGGTTTGCCGTCCCAAATCCACAATAAATGCAAGGGCCATCATCGCCATGACAGCGGCAAACCCGGCAGTGTGGAGCGACTGCTGAACTTTCATGCTGAGTCGCTTGCCGCCACGAACCATCT
>JAEYWW010000214.1 GCA_023428805.1 Armatimonadota bacterium
ACCAGGAGGTTTGGGGATGTTCAGCTTTGTCAGAAGATGTTCAAACTGCTCGCGATCTTCGGCGGCGGCGATGGCGTCCGGGCTGGTGCCCAGAACTTGAACTCCCGCCTTTTGAAGCCCTTCAGCCAAGTTGATCGCGGTCTGCCCCCCGAACTGAACCATGACTCCCTCCGGTTTCTCGTGGGCAACCACGCCAAGGACATCATCCAGCGTCACAGGCTCAAAGTAGAGGCCGTCGCCTGTGTCGAAGTCGGTGCTGACCGTCTCGGGATTGTTGTTGATGATGAGAGCTTTGTAGCCCAGTTCTTCGAGCGCCCAGACGCAGTGAACGCAGGAGTAGTCGAACTCAATTCCCTGTCCGATTCGAATGGGGCCGGAGCCGAGAACAAGGACAGAGCGGGTCATCAAAACTTGATTTTGACTCACTCAGGATCACCTGCGGTGGGCAGGCACAATCCGCGCCCGCAACTGGGCTTCGGCGGAATCTGTCCAATACCCGCATTGGAGATCGATGAAGACCGAGGTGTAGGGAATCGTCATCGGCGTCTTGATCATGAGGATCGTGTATGTCTTCCCCACCTCGCTCATCTGCTTGAGAATGTCTTCATGAAGAACAGGCAGACGCCCCCCATGTCCCGCAACCAGCCGATCCAGGTCGCGCCGCAGCGACTCCACACCCGGGCAGAGCACGTCGTCCAAGGCGTCCAATTCCAGATCAGTCATGATGCGCGAGCGAATGTGCTTAGCCTGCTTGATGATGGTCAGAACATCCGTTGCGACGTCCATCAGAGGCGCATCCGCATACAGCATCTTCATGCCCGTCGAGCACTGCTGTGGAAAGGCCGCGTCCGCAATGACCACCCAATTTCGATGGCCGAGCAGGGGAAGCTGCTCCACAAAATCATCACGCCAAATCATATTCTGACTGTGCCCCATGCGGTGCGGAGAGATCAAGTGGTCGCACAGCCAGCTTCCTGCCTCCGCTCCACCTTCAAACTCAAAAAAACTGGAAGAAGAACTCTCCCTTCACTCGATCATCTTCAAACTCCACGCCCTCCGCTTCCAGCTTTTCTCGCTGATCCTTGGCAAGCCGGGCATCTCGGCGCGCGATGAGGAGATCGCCCTTCGATCCGACGACGCGCCACCAGGGGATGTCCGTGCCTGGAGGTGTCTGGAACATCCAGCGGCCGACAAGCAGCCCGCTGACGGGATTCGACAGAGCCTGACCGACCGCGCCATAGCTCGCCACACGACCCTCGGGAATGGTCGATACGACCTGCCAAAGCTCCGTCATGCGGGATCGTTGATCCATTCCACGCATTGTGGGCTGCCGGTCGCAATCAAATCTTCAACTGATTTGGCATCTGGCAGATTCAATCTGATCAGGGGCACCACCCACCTCTGGATCGACCAGTGAACGAGACCGATGCTCTCTGCGCCCATCGTCGTCGCCATGTTCCACACGGTGCCTGCCGGAAGATCTACGGCGCGCATCTCCGCGAACATATCGATCTCTCCCGAACTGGCGCACGAGTCCATGCCGATGCCGACGTTAATGCCTCGCTCCAACATTTTTTCGACCGGAGCCTTTGGACATCCTAGCGCGGAATTGGACCGGGGGCAATGGGCGACCGAAACTTTCGCGCGGGCCATCACATCCAAATCGTCGTCATCGACCGCGCAGCAATGAACCAACTGCCGGTAGGGCCGCAGAAAGCCTGCCTTTTCCAGATAGACGATGGGTGTCATGCCCGCGGCTGGCTTGGGCACATCGAAGCGATCGTACATCTCCGCGAATCGCCCGGTTCCTTGCAGGAAGAATTCCCGTTCATCCTCTGATTCGGCGGCATGAATGGAGAGGCGCAGCGGCTGTTCGGAAAGCCACTCCAATGTCGGCAGATCAATGGTGTAGGGCGCGTGGGGTGAGATGACTGCCTGTTGAAGCGCCGCCCTTCGCTCCACCTTCCTGAGCTTCTCACGCGGGTTGTCGTGCTCATTGAAGGTGATGAGTTCCTGGAAAATCGGCCCCTGCAGTCCCGATGCGGTCATGCCAACGCGGGAGTAGGGACGATCTGAGTGCTCTCCCAGCCATGCAACGCCGGTGGCCTTGTTTTCGCGGCCCGCAAGAAGGCAGTCATTGACGACGTCCTCATCGACCTGCCCAGTCTTTGCAAGCGTGATGGCCCGAATCCAGGAAACAAAGTCATCGCCGTTCACCTTCCCGAGCAATCCCCGGTATTCCAGGTGGGAGTGGGCGTTGACAAATGCCGGCGAGAGAATCCAGTCTTCCGCAGGTCCAGACAATGGGAGGACATCGTGGATGACTCCGTTGCTGTAATGGACCTCCAGCCCCCTCACGAGCTCGCCATGAATGACGCAGGCTGCGGGACGAAGAATCAAAGCGGAGTCGCCCAGGCTTGCTGGTACGCCTCGTACCCGAGGCTCTTCACATGAAAATCGCCGAACAGGATGTTGTAGCGGTAGTCGCGCACCTTGCCCGCAAAGCTGTTGAAGTCGTCTGACAGTTCAAGCGGAGCCTTGGCGACATGCCAGTGTCCGCCCGCCGTGAACATGACGTTGACCCCGACAGGATCCTGCAAAGCAGTCTGCGACGTGCCTCGGAAGGAGAGTTCAGTGCGATAAAAATAGCTCAACCCGTAGACAGCGTGCATCGAGGGAGCCGTCACGAAATCCATGAACGGGTGAGAATCAAGCACCTTGGTTCCATTATCGGCAGGAGACTTGAAGATCTGCTGGTTTTTGGCGTAGGGCTGCAGGACCTCGTGCATCATCGGCATATAGGGAATCTGCGCCATGAAGTCAGGCTCGCTCGCCCAGATGCTGGGCCGATATTTGTCCGCGGCATCAGCGGCGTAGGGAAAAAGATCGTCGCTGTCGGCCATGTACATCGCCATCGCCGCCCCGATCTGACGAAGATTGCTGAGGCAGGCCGTCTTCTTGGCCGCCGCCTTTGCGCGGCCGAAGAC
>JAEYWW010000273.1 GCA_023428805.1 Armatimonadota bacterium
ATCTGATTCCTCCCTACCTCTTCGCCGAGATTGCTCGGGTCAAACGCGAGGCGATCGCGCGGGGAGTGGATGTGATCGACCTCGGCATCGGCGACCCGGACATTCCAACCCCGCAGCCGATCATCGACGCGCTGACCCGCGCATCCAATAATCCCGACACACATCGCTACGACGAGAGCGCGAGGGGATGGCAGAACTTTCTGGACGCCGCGGCGGAATGGTACGAGAAGACCTTCGGCGTCAAGCTCGACCCTCAGTCTGACATTTGTCAGGTGATCGGGAGCAAGGAAGGCCTCGCCCACCTCGCCTGGGCATACATTGATCCGGGCGATATGAGCATCGTTCCGAACCCGGGCTACACCGTCTACAAGGTGAACACACTGATGGCGGGCGGGGAAGTCTTTGAGACGCCTTTGCTGGCAGAGAACGGTTTTCTGCCCAAGATTGAGGACATTCCGAGCGATGTGGCGAAAAGGGCCAAGCTGTTCTATGTCTGCTACCCCCACAACCCGACTGCCGGCATTGCCACAAAGGAGTTTTATGAGGATGCGGTGAGATTCTGCCGCGAAAATGACATCATCCTCGTCAACGACATGGCCTACGCCACTGTCTGCTTCGACGGGCACAAGAACCCGACGGTGCTGCAGGTGGAGGGCGGCAAGGAGGTCGCCATTGAATTCCACTCTCTTTCCAAGATGTTCAACATGACAGGCTGGCGACTTGGGTTTGCCGCCGGGAATCCCGATATTGTCGCCGCGCTTCAGAAGATGAAGAGCAACATCGACAGCAAGCAGTTTGGCGCCATCAGCGAGGCGGGAGCCTATGCCCTCCGCCATGTGGACAATCAGGCGACGATGGACATCTACCAGCGGCGGCGGGACCTTCTTTGCGACGGCTTGGCCGAATTGGGCTGGCACATCCCCAAGCCGAAGGCGACGCTCTTCGTTTGGGCGCCGATTCCGCGCAAGGACATGACGAGCAGTGAATTTGTATCTGCGCTGATCGAAAAGGCGGGCATCGTCACTGTTCCCGGCAGCGGGGCAGGGGATGCGGGTGAAGGCTACATCCGCATGTCCCTGACACTGCCGGGCGACAAAAACGGCGAGCGATTTGTCGAAGTCGTGCGCAGAATCAAGGAGTCCGGGCTCCTCAGTGGCATCTAAGCTGACATTCGAAGAAGCCGTCGAGGCGCTGGCCGCATTCCAAAATCGCGGGTGGCGTCTCGGCTTGGATCGAATGAACGCGTTTGTTGACCAATTGGGCCTTCGCGACTACATCACCGGCGATTCCCGCCCCATGTACTTCCACGTCGCGGGAACCAATGGGAAGGGAAGCACGACGTGCTTTCTCCAGCACCTGCTTCATGAGCATGGTTATCGAGTCGGCGCGTGCTATAGCCCGTATGTCTATGATGTGCGCGAGCGGGTCCAGATCGGCCTCGACCTGATCTCAAAAGATGAGTTTGCCGCATGCACGGAGATCCTTCTTGCGGCGGGGCGTCAACTAGAAGATACAGAGTTTGGAGGGCCTACCGAGTTCGAGATGAAGACCGCGCTTGGCTTCCTTGCCTGGCAGAGAGCGGGGTGCAATGCGGTGGCTCTGGAGACGGGCATGGGCGGGCGTCTTGATGCCACCAACATCGTTGACCCGGCCTGCTCCATCATCACCTCCATTGGCTTGGACCATCAGGAGCATCTCGGGGGCACTCTGGAGCAGATCGCAGTCGAGAAGGCGGGGATCATCAAACCGGAGCGCCCCGTTGTCGCTGGCGGGCTTCCACCTGCCGCACACAAGGTCATTGCGCAAAAGGCGCTTGATCTCGGCTGCAAATTTTCAGCCTATGGCACAGATTTCGACAGCGTGGGTCTGAATCCGTCGCTGCGCGGGATGATTCAACGGCAGAATGCCGCCGTTGCGCTTGAGGCGCTTCGAAGTGTCGGCATCAAGCTAAGCTTGGAGGGTATTTCGATGGCTTTGAGATCGGCTGCTCTTCCAGGCCGCTTTGAAGTCAGAAGGAGGGACGGTCAGATCGTTGTGCTGGACGGCGCGCACAATGCGGAGGCATCAGAAAAACTCGCTGAAACTCTGCGGGAGGAGTTTGGCGGCCAAAAATGGACGATGATTTTGGCGATGACAGAAGGCCATGACTCACGTGCCTTTGTGTCTCCGCTGTCAGGCCTCGCCGATCAAATTCTCTGCGTGGACAACCCTGCGGCTGGCCCTCGTGGACGCATGGCGTCCGATTTGGCGGTTGAAGTGGGAGGCACACCTGTTTCAGATTTGGAATCAGCATTCAGGATGTCATCTCAGAGCGTCGTTGTGACGGGCAGCTATTATCACGTTGGTCAGGCTGGCCGATTTCTGGATGCGCAAAAAAGTCAGGTTCCCTAATCAAGGGAACCTGACTTTGTTTTGCCGACTTAGCGTCCGCTGGCTTTGTTGTCCGATGCCGGATCAAAAGGCTGCTTGGACTTGCCCTTAGCCGCCGCATCCGCATCGGTCGCCGAGTTGTAGTCGCCCTGAACCGTGGTGGGTTCAGAAGCTTCCTGACCGCCATTGCAGCCGACCATCAAGATCGTGCCGAGAATGGCTGCGCCGAGAAGGATGAACTTAGACGGCTTCAATCGGGGTTCCCCAAGTCGCGAAGTCAAAGTCAGGGCGGAACAAGAGTGCGTGGCAGTACGCGCTGTCATACCAGGCCAGGTAGCCATAGTTCGTCGCGGTGTACTGGGTCCACGGGTCCTGTCGATAGTTGGACGGCTGGTTGACGGCCGCACCGATCTTGCGCCACTTGGTGGAGGAGTCTGTGCGAGTGGTGTTGATGCCGTTGGAGTGCACCCACTGCTTGTACTGACCCGGTGTGGAGATGAAGTCAAGCTGATAGGTCCAACTGTACTGTCCACCGGAGCCCGTTCCGCAGGCGGTGGGGCTGGCCGGGATGTATTGGCAGGCGGGGCCATTGCAGAGCAGGAACGGGTTGGCGTAAGCCGATCCCTTGCGGGCGAATTCGCCGTAGCCCTGGGTCACGAGCGGAAGATCGGCAATCGAGGCGATTGCAGTGGCTGACCAGCCGCGGAGCAGACCGTTGTAGGAGTAGTTGACCGCCAGTTCGCGACCGGTGTAGGTCACACCGCCCCAGTTGGAGGTCTTCTGACCCGGATCGCTGAAGAGGTCCTTGCTCTTCACGTAGTTCATGATCGAGTTCGCCCAGAAGGAGCGATACACTTCATGGTACGCGGCAAAGCCTGCATCCCAGTCGGCCGGAGTGTCGTTGTAATATCCCACGTCTCCGTCCAGCGGAAGGACGTCGTCGTTGTCCGTGGTGTAGATATTGATGCCAAGTCCGATCTGCTTCAGGTTGCTGATGGACACCGACTTCTTAGCGGCGGCCTTGGCCTGAGCAAACACGGGGAACAGGATGGCTGCGAGGATCGCGATGATGGCGATCACGACCAGCAGCTCAATGAGGGTGAATGCACGATTG
>JAEYWW010000081.1 GCA_023428805.1 Armatimonadota bacterium
AGATAGTGGCACCAACGCGGAGGGGAAAACTGAGGCCCGGGGTACCATCCGCCGCATCCCATGGCACAGCGGCTTCCCACCGTCGTCATTGTCGGGCGTCCCAACGTCGGCAAGAGCACGCTTTTCAATCGAATTGCGGGCAAGCGCATCGCCGTGGTTCAGGACACGCCCGGCGTCACCCGCGACCGCCTGTATACCGAAGCGGACTACAAGAAGCGAAGGTTCCGACTTGTGGATACTGGCGGAATCCTCTTCAGCGACGACGACCCGCTGATTGAGCAGATCCGGGTTCAAGCCGAAGTCGCCATCGCCGAGGCAGATGTCATCCTTTTCACGGTCGATGTCGAGCAGGGTCCAACTCCCAGCGACTGGGAACTGGCCAACAATCTTCGCCAGATCAAGGCTCCGATTTATCTCGTCGCCAACAAGGCCGACAATCCGGCCCGAGAGTTGGAGTCGCACGAATTCTCTGCACTCGGCTTCGGCGAAGTCCACGCGGTCTCCGCGATTCATGGTCGAGGCGTCAATTCTCTGCTCGACCTCGTTGTGGAGGGCTTCCCGAAAGTCAAGGAAGACGAAGAGCCCGAAACCGAACTGCGTCTTGCGATTGTCGGGCGCCCCAATGTGGGCAAAAGCTCAATGCTCAATGCCCTGACCGGAGACGACCGCGCCATCGTCAGCAGCATTGCGGGCACCACACGAGACGCCATCGACACCCCCGTCAACTACAAGGGCAGGGCGATCAGGCTGATCGACACCGCCGGAATCCGCCGCCGCGGCAAAATTCAGGGGAGCATCGAATACTACATGGTGCTCCGCGCCGAGCGCGCGCTCCAACGCGCCGAGTGCGCCCTGCTGGTGATTGACGGCGAAGAGGGCATGACCGATGGCGACAAGCGCGTTGCAAAGTCCGCGCACGACATGGGCAAGCCTCTCGTGATCGTTGTCAACAAGTGGGACCTGCGCGAACCGCCCACGGGCAACCTGGGCAAGACGAGCCCGATCAAAAAGGACTTCAAAAGATCGGTCTTCACCGAAATTCCCGAAGTGGACTACGCTCCCGTAGTCTTCACTAGTGCGCAGGAGCGGAGCGGAATGGATGGTGTGATGAACGCCGTCTTCCGCGCCGTTGAGAACTGGAATTTCCGCATCGGAACGGGTGTTTTGAACCGTTTGATCCAAGACGCGATGTTCGAGAAGCCGATCAGCCGGCACGGCAAGGTCATCCGCGTGTATTACACGACGCAAGCCGAGACCTGCCCGCCCACATTCGTGATGTTCTCAAACCAGCCCGATCTGATGCACTTCAGCTATCTGCGCTACCTGGAAAATCAAATCCGCGAGCGGTTCCCGCTGGAGGGAACGCCGATTCGCTTGGTGGTCCGGTCGAGCCGCGAGAAGGACGAAAACGAATAGAGATCAGGGAGAGGGGCGCATGTCCAGTTTCCTTTTCTCGACCGCGCTCCGCCACAGCCACTCAACCGGGCCATAGGCGAACTTCCTCGTCCATAGCAACGCGAAGGCGATCAGCACAACCCAGATGATCAGGACGATCTGGACCACCTGCGGAAAAGTCGCCCGACCGAAGAGCGCGCCGCCATACGAATAGAAGATTGTTGTCGCCAGGATGCTGGTCAAGAGGTAGCAGCTCAACGCACACTTGCCCACCGCAGCCAAAGGCTTGAGCGCCTTCGCCGCATGGATCGACAGCCACGCCAGCAAAGCCAGGTAGCCGATGCTGAGGAATCCGCCGACTCCAAGTTCAATCAGGCCGGAGAAGGCTTCATCCTTCCCCTGCGCGGCGATGGGGATGGCCAGCAGATTCAGAGGCAGCCCGACCAGAAAACCAAACAGAGCGAGTTTTTTCAGCATCGGCAGATGCTCCTGCGGCCTGGAAAGCACTTCCTTGCGAGCCAGCCACATGCCGAGAAGGAACTGCCCCACAAAGTTGGCGACCAGAACGATGTACATGAGCCAGAGCATCACGCCCATCCCGATGCGATGGATCAACTGCTCCAGATACGTCCCCTGCTGATAGATTCTCGTCTCCTCCACCGGATCGAGCCAAGGCTTCAGAAACTCCATGCCCTTCATGCTCATCAGATCAGGCTGCTCGGTTGTCGTGGGCATCATGACTGCCGCCAGCAGTCCAAGCAAGCCAAAGCAAATGCTTAGACCGATGAGTCCGCACGCAACGATGAAAAGAGTTTTGTCTTGCAGTCGAACGAACAGCATCGCCAAACAGGCCGTGACTGCGTAGGTCGCCAAGATGTCGCCGTACCAGATGAAGACCCCGTGGATCACTCCAATCGCGAAGAGAAGCGCAGTCCGTTTGAAGTAAGTGCCCGGCCAGGGCTCTTCCCTTTTCACCCTTCGCTCGTACTGCATCCAGAGCCCGATCCCAAAGAGGATGGCGAGCATCCCTCTGAACTTTCCTGAGACCAGTGCCGTGAGCACACCCGCCTCCCAGCCTGTTGCTCTGAGTTCCCCCATTTGAGCTTGGATGCCGAGGGATGCTTCCGGCCCGGCAAACGAAGCGATATTTGCGAGCAGAATTCCCAGGATGGCGGCCCCGCGCATCACATCCAGCGAGATATGGCGAGTCTGAACAACAGGCGGCGCGGTCACCATTGGACGATTTTACGAAGTTCAGACGCATTTCGGTGCACAATAGACATCATGTTGCCGCTGCTGATCGTCGGCCTTCTCGCGCAGACTCCAGAGGTCAAAACGGACATCGTCTACCGCAAGGCGGGCGAGAAGGAGATGAAGCTGGACTTCTACAAGCCCGTCTCTCTCGCCGAGGGTCCAAAGCCGCTCGTGATCGTCATTCATGGCGGAGCTTGGATGGGCGGCAAGCGGCAGGACATGGCTTCGTTCGCGCAGGGTTTGGCGCAGCAGGGATTCGCCGCCGCGACCATCAGCTACCGCCTCTCTCCCGCGGATAAGTGGCCCGCACACATCGATGACTGCCAGGCGGCGGTGCGATTC
>JAEYWW010000118.1 GCA_023428805.1 Armatimonadota bacterium
GAGACGAAGAAGCCGCCCTCATCATTGAAGAGCTTGACGGCGATCAGATCGGCTTCGGGCGCAACGCCCGCGTTTTCGGCGCTGGAGCCCTTGCCGGCGGCGACGCTCATGCATGCGGTGCCGTGACCGACTGTATCCTTGTGGTTCACCTTGCCCTTGCCTGTCAGCGCCGCGTTGATCTGCTCTCGGGTGTAGAGGGTGCCGATCGGCTCTCCCGAGCCGTTGACAAGCGGAGGCTTGGTGCCGACGAGTCCGCCAGACTCCTTGAAGGAGTTGTCCCAGACATCATAGATGTAGAGAAGCCGGGTCGAACCGTCAGCGTTTCGGAAGTCGGAATGGGTGTAGTCGATGCCGCTGTCGAAAACGGCGACGACCGTTCCCTTACCGGTGCCGAGCGACTTGTCGGTGGCGACATTCAGAGACCCGAGCTGCATCGTGTCCCTGGTCCGTGCTAAAGGGCGCTGGAACGGCGACCTCCGGGCAGAAAAGGGGATGGATCGGGACTTCAAAACGCTGAGCGCGGTAATGGATGTCGAGCGGGCCAGGCGGGTGACCTGGGAAACGGGGCAGCTCACGATGGCCTGACCTTCGGAAGATGAGAGGATGGTGACACCGCTCGGCAGGTCGGCCTTGATGTCTCCCGTCGTGTCGCAGACGACCTGGATCACCGGATCAATCTGGCGGCTGTCGGAGCCATAAACTTCCTTCATCATGCGGGAGAAGCGCGTGGCCTTCTCACCATCGCCATCAATGGATTGGGAGAGCATGACGATCCGCTGAAGATCGGCGGAAAGCTTTCGGGTGGAGAGATCGCGCATCTGCGGCGCGGCCTCGCCTTGGGAGAGATCGGGGAGCTTCAGGGTTCTTTCCTGAGCTCCAGCGTAGGCGGCGATCGCCAGCCCCGCCAGAAGAAGAAGTCCTCGTTTTGCCATGAATAATTCTCGTTTCGCTTTGATTTGTTAGAAAACCAACGCCATCGTTGATTTTCTCCGAGTCAGCAAACGGGCCGCTGGAACGGGCGTTACGCCAGTTTTGAAGAAAATGCTGAAAATTGACCCATATGACTTATAAGGCAAAGGAAATGGCAACTCAGTCGAAACGATTCTTTTAGTTAATCGTCGAAGTCAAAATAATATGCTGACGCAAAATAAAAGCCGAGGCTGAAGATCAATCACTTCAACCTCGGTTCTTGTACAGGACTCACTTCTGCAAACGCCCAACTCTGGCCGGGATTTCTCAGGTCCCAAACAAACGGTCCCCATAGTCGCCGATGCCGGGGAGGATGTATTTCAGATTGTTCAGTTCCCGGTCGAGTCCGGCCGTCACGATTTCCACATCTGGGTGATCCGCCTGCATCTTGGCGACTCCTTCGGGTGCGGCGACGATCGACACGAGCGAAACTCGCGCCGGAGAGCCCGCCTTGACCAGCGACACCGCCTGCGATGCGGAGCCTCCCGTGGCGAGCATCGGGTCGAGGACAAGCACGAATCGACCGGCGACTTCGGGCAGCTTCTTGTAATAGCTGCGGGCCACCGCAGTCTGATGATCGCGCTCCAGGCCGATGTAGCCAACCGAGACATCAGGGAAGAGTTCAAGCGTTGGCTCCAGCATCGAGAGGCCCGCCCGGAGAATCGGCACCGCGACAAGGCCATAGGCAAGCTCACGCCCCTGCATCGGCTCCAGCGGCGTCCGAATCTCCCGCCCCCTCATCCCCATCTCGCGGGTCGCCTCCAGAACAAGCATCCCCGCCAGAATCCGCCCGTACCGCCGGAACGTGTGCGGATCAGTCGCCTGGTCGCGCAGGCAGGTCAGATAATGCTGCGCCAGCGGATGCTCCAACACTCGAACGCTCATGAGTTGAAATTACACCATTCTTGGATGGTGCGTAGACGTTGAAACCGCAGATTGCGCAGATCGGACTGCAGATTTTCACAGATGTTAAAAATCCCATCTGCGCAAATCTGCGTACTATCTGCGTCATCTGCGGTTAACTCGTAGCAAATCTCAACCATCCCGCTTCCGATGCTCTTTGCTCAAGATCATCCGCTTGTACTGCATCCGCAGTGTGCCAAAGTTCAGCAGCAAAGCCCGCTCGCACGTCGTGGCCCGCAGATAATTCAGAACTTGGGCCTCATCCACTTCGGTCAATCCAGCCGGCGCCTTCAGTTCCACAATCACCGATCCCTAGCAGATCAAGGCCACGCGATAGCGGCAGGGAAGCAATGTTGCGCGATAGTAAACGACCAGCCCAACCTCACAATCAAACGGAATGGTGCGCGCCCGAAGCTCCAGGCACAACGCCTCCAGATACACGTTTTCCAAGAACCCGAAGCGGAGCGTGTTGTGAACCTCGAAGGCCGCGCCAAGGATCGCCTCTGTCTGCTCGTCCCGGGTCAAATCGCTTCAATCCGACGCGCCAACTCAAGATCGTAGGGCGAGAGGCCGCCGACATCGTGGGTGTTGACCGAAATCACCACGGCATCGTATTGGATCAGCATGTCGGGGTGATGATTCAGCTTGTCCGCCGTCTCCGCAACCCTCATCGCGAAGCGCGCGCCTTCCAGATACTGGGCAAAACCGAAGACTTTCGTCAGCAGATCATCCTCGACAATCCAGCCGGGCAGGTCTTCCAATCCGGCGGAAAGTTCGTCTTCGGTGAGCAGTCGATAGGCCAAATCACTCATTGCAGTTCTATTCTATAAGGTCCGAACGCCCACTTACTCACCGTTGAAGGGATATTCTGTTTCGACGTTCAGATCAACGTGGATCGGTCACACCCATGAGTCAAGCGCATATTCAAGTCGAGTCAGCCCAGGAAGTCTTCCGCAACCTCTCTCCCGAAGAATTGATTCAGCACGCGCTTGATCGCGGCGAAGGCCAGCTCGCCTCAAATGGCGCCCTCGTCGCCTATACCGGAAAGTACACCGGACGCACCCCGAAGGACAAGCGGACTGTCCGCGAGCCGTCCAGCGAACCCAACATCTGGTGGGACAACAACGCCTCTATGGAGCAGAGCGAGTTCGACACGCTCCTCCAGAAGGCCAACGACTCCCTCCCCGGCAAGACGCTCTTCGTCGTCGATGCCTGGGGCGGCGCGGACAAGAACCACCGCATCGCCGTCCGCGTGATCGTCGAGAACGCCTACCACGCCCTCTTCATCCGGTCGCTGCTCATCCGCCCGACCGCTGAGGAACTCAAGAATTTCACCCCCGAGTGGACCATCGTGGACCTCGGCAGCGAGAAGTACGTCCGCACCGAAAATGGCGAGGAGCGCGATGCCGTCATCGCCCTGAACTTCGCCGCCAAAACGGTGCTCATCTTCGGCACGATGTATGCGGGCGAGATGAAGAAATCGGTCTTCACGATCATGAACTACCTGCTCCCGCTCAAGGGCGTGATGAGCATGCACTGTTCCGCCAATATCGGCCAAGCCGGAGACACCGCGCTCTTCTTCGGACTCAGCGGCACCGGCAAAACCACCCTCAGCGCAGACCCGAATCGCAGCCTGATCGGCGACGACGAGCATGGCTGGACCGATGAGGGAGTGTTCAACGTCGAGGGCGGCTGCTACGCCAAGTGCATCAAGCTCTCGAAGGAGGGCGAACCCGAAATTTGGAACGCGATCAAGCGCGGTTCGGTCCTCGAGAACGTCGTGCTGGATGCCGAAGGCAATCCGAACTATGACGACGGCAGTCTGACCGAGAACACCCGCTGCGCCTACCCGATCGACTTCATCCAGGGCGCGGTCGAGCCGAGCGTGGGCGGCCACCCGAAGAACATCTTCTTCCTCACCGCCGACGCCTACGGCATCCTCCCCCCGATCAGCCGCCTCACCCCCGAGCAGGCGATGTACTTCTTCCTGAACGGCTACACCGCCAAGGTGGCGGGCACCGAGGCGGGCGTGACCGAGCCGACGGCGACCTTCAGCACCTGCTTCGGCGCGCCGTTCCTGCCCCTGCGCCCCATGGCGTATGCCTCGCTCCTCAAGGAGAAGATCGCCCAGCACGGAGCCCAGGTCTGGCTGATCAACACCGGCTGGACCGGCGGCGCCTACGGCACGGGCCATCGCATGAAGCTCTCCCACACCCGCGCGATGATCAACGCCGCGCTGGAAGGGAAGTTGGATGACGTGGAATTCACCACCGAACCCGTCTTCGGCCTCGCCGTCCCGACTTCCGTCCCCGGCGCACCCAGCGAAGTCCTTCTCCCCCGCAACACCTGGGCCGACCAAGCCGCCTACGACACCGGAGCCGCCAAGCTCAAAGGCATGTTCGAGGACAACTACAAGAAGTTCTCGGAGTAGTGATGCGGACCGCTGCGCTTCAGCGGGGCTCTCGGATTCGCGCACTTTAGTGCGCACCCGCCTGCGCACTCAAGTGCGGGAATCCGAATTTGGGCAACAATACAACCGATGATCAACGCGATACTGCTCTGTGACTCGGTCGAACCCAGCCCGGCGGGCTGGGATGTGATGCATGTGATCCGGAACACCTGCATCCGCGACGTGCCGTTTACCCTGCGATGGCCGAAGCTGGTTGTGTTGCACACCGAAGACGACCCGGACGCGACCAGGGACTGGGCGTTGGAGATTTGGGATGAGGGGAATACCTGCATGCAGCGGGTGGAGAGGGGCGAGATGTTCCGTCCGTCAACGAACCCGGGATTCTCGTGGCTCCGATTCGGGAGATCGTTTTGGAGCGGCATGGGCGGTATGAGTTGGTGCTGACCGACGGCGGGCGGGTACTCAAGACGTGCCCGATCTACCTGGATGCCGAGCCCGAGTCCAAGGGCGGGGGCAAGGCGGGCATCTTCGGGTTTGTCCTCTGCGACGAGAGGGAAGTGGAGCATGGCTCCGTTCACCTGCGCGGGGTGAAGTCGCGGCTCTATGCCGACACTCTTCCCGCTTCCATCCAAGAAATCACTCTCGCGATGATGATCGAGAATCCGGGCGACCTCAGCTATGCTCACTGGCATTTCGAAGTGCACCCTCCCCACCGTCAGGGAGTCTGGCGGTTGACGGCTCAGATAGAGGAACCCACCGTGCGCGGAATCATCCATCTGCCCATGATCGTCAAGTGCGTCCCCTTCGACACCTATGGAACCTGGGAGTTCCGAGTCAAGCGCGGCCCCCGCATCCTCGCCCAAACCACCCTCGAAATCTGCCCGTCCATCGTCGCAACGCTCTAAACCGCTTGAGCGGGGGCAGTCGGATTGTGCGGACTGTGGAACCCAGCGCACTAAAGTGCGAAAGTCCGATAGCCCGACTGAAGTCGAGCGGTCCGGGTTGCCGGAGCACTTCGAGACATGAGGCTATGCCGCTTCATCCCGCATCCGATCCAGCGCGATGATCAGCCCGTCCAGAGTCAAAGTCGCGCAGTAGCGGTGGATGCTGGGGCAGAGGCGGGCGAAGACTTCGCCGAGACCGCCGGTGGCGAGGATGGTGGGCGGGGAGCCGAGTTCGTCGGAGATGCGGGCCGCAAGCTCTTCGATGGCTCCAGCCGCTCCGAACAACACTCCTGATTCCAACGACTCGACGGTGTTGCGCCCGATGGCCCGAGCCGGTTCACGCAACGCGATCTGCGGCAGCTTCGCCGCCCGGCTGGCGAGAGCCTCCATCGAGACGATCACACCAGGCAGAATCGCTCCGCCCGCATAGGCTCCGTTCCGATCCACCACATCAAATGTCGTCGCCGTCCCGAAATCCACGACCACAACAGGAGCGTGATACAAGGCGAGAGCCCCCAAAGCGTTTGCGATCCGATCCGCGCCGACGGCGTGGGGCGGGTCGTAGGTGACAGGGAGACCGACCTGCGCGCCGTTGACCAGCCACGCGGTGATGACTCCGAATCGGTCCGCGAAGAGCCGCGTCACGGCATCCATCGCCTGCGGCACGACGCTCGCGCCGATCACGGCTTCCGCTTCAAATGGAATCCCATCCAGTCGGCACAAGGCTTCCAGATGGACCGCCAACTCGTCTTCAGTGCGGTGGG
>JAEYWW010000131.1 GCA_023428805.1 Armatimonadota bacterium
GTCTGTCACCATGACCTTCAGCCGATGACGGAGATCGATGCAGCCGATATCCTTCAGGAGTGAGGCAAAGTAGCTCCGCGCAACGTCGCCTTCGCTCGCGTACAGGTCCTTGGCCAGCCGCGAGGCAATCAAGCCCGTTCGAACCGAATGTCCCTCGTAATGTCCAGAAGCAAGATCGAGGGCGACCGAAAGGGAAGCGAGAATGTCGCTGAAAGTCGCGGCTCCGATCCTCTCATCACACCTGAGATCAGAATAGTTTTGTTCCATTCATTCCTCAGGCGGCATCACGAGAACTCTCATCGCCGCACAGGGCTGCTCACCGGCTGCGCTTGAGGCGATGCTGAGGGACCAAAGGAACTCGGCGAAGCGATTCCCCTCTGCCCTCGAACTTGAGATCATGTGGAAATCTTCGGCATGCGGTTGTTTTAGAATCAGGGGAAACAGTTATTTACCTGGCCGGAGGGGCACTTTTCCGCGCCGCCGAAGTGGGTCATCATTGAAGGAGATATGTCGGTCACCTTCGACCAGATCGTCGCCGCCCGCCGCCGAATCCAAAATGGCGTCCTTGTTTCGTCCTGCAACGAGGCGATTCCGCTGAGCGAAATCTGCGGATGCACTGTCTTTGCCAAGAAGGAGTATCTCCAGCGAACCGGGAGCTTCAAGGAGCGGGGGGCGAGGAATGCGCTGATGCTCCTGACCGAAGCCGAAAGGACCGCGGGCGTGGTTGCGGCCAGCGCGGGGAATCACGCCCTCGCCCTCGCCTATCACGGCCGCGAGTTGGGAGTGCCGGTGACGGTGGTCATGCCGATCTTCGCTCCGCTGATCAAGCAGGAAAGATGCCGTCAGATGGGGGCGCGGGTTCTTCTTTCGGGCTCAAACTTGGGTGAGGCAAGAGAACTGGCCGACAATCTTGTCGCCGACGAGGGACTCACCTATATCAATGGATTTGATGATGATGCGGTGATTGCCGGGCAGGGAACAATCGGGCTGGAAGTTCTTGAGCAGGTCGGGGAGTTGGATGCACTGATCTGCCCGATTGGCGGCGCGGGACTGATCGCCGGGGTCGCGCTCGCGGTCAAGACGATGAACCCCGCCATCGAGATCATCGGCGTGGAGTCGGAGAACACGGCCAGCTACCAGGCGGCCCTGCGCGCGGGCTCGCCCGTCGAGACCAAAATGCGGCCTTCTCTGGCCGACGGCCTCGCCGTTCCCACCGTTGGACCCAACGCCTTCGCGCTCGCGCAGAAGCATGTGGACCGCGTCGTCAATGTCAACGAAGACGACATCGCCCTCGCGATTCTTCGCATTGTCGAACTCCTCAAAGGGGTTGTGGAGGGAGCAGGCGCGACATCTCTGGCAGCTCTTCTGAATGGGACGCTGGCTGATCTGAAGGGCAAACGGGTGGCAGTGCTGCTCTGCGGCGGCAACATCGACCCGACGATCCTCAGCCGTGTCATGGAGCGCGGCCTGGTGGCGGATGGACGGCTGGCGCAGTTCAAGGCGATCATCGAGGATCGCCCGGGAGGACTCGCCCTGCTCGCGCAGACCATCGGCGATGCTGGTGCCAGCATCCGGCAGGTGGTTCACGAACGCGCATTCACGCACGCGTCCGTGCGGAATGTCGAAGTGGAATGCACCATCGAAGCGAAGAGCCACGAGCACATTGAGGATGTCGTCAAGCACCTCGATTCCGTGGGAATTCGCGTCTTCACCGAACATTCGGTGGGCGAGTACATCAGCCGCCGATGACCCGGCCCATCGGCGCGCAAGGTGATAGGTAAACTCGCAAACCTTTCCCCATGAGCACTGCCGCGCCCACCGCCATGCAGATCGAGCGCAAAGACTTGAACGAATGCACCGTTCAGCTCGACATCGTCTGCAGTCAGGACCAGGTGAAGTCTGGATTCAACAAGGCCATCCGCCAGCTTGGCAAGAAGATTCGGCTTCCGGGCTTCCGCCCCGGCCAGGCCCCGGTCACGATGGTCGAGAAGGCTCTGCCCGAGCACGACATCATGAATGCGGGCGCCGAAGAGATCATCGGCAGCGCTTATGCCGACGCCGTCAAGGAGCACAATCTCACTCCGGCGGGTCAGCCAATGGTTGAGCTCAAGAAGCTCGACCGCGAAGCGCTCGCCTGCGAGTTCAGCATCAAGATTCCGCTTCCTCCGGTCATTGAACTGGGCGAATACAAGGGCGTCGAAGTCACCAAGAACGACGCCACCGTCACCGATGAAGAAGTGGATCGCCAGATCGAAGAGCTCCGCCGCAAGGATGGCAAGCAGGAGAAGATCACCAGCCGCGGCATCCAGGAAGGCGATATGGCGGTCGTCAACATCCGCCTCGACGATCAGGAGGGCGATGGCCGCAGCTTCATGGTGATCGCCGGACAGACCTTCGAGAGCCTGGACAAGCTGATTGCCGGGATGCTTGTCGAGGAGATCAAGTCCGCCGACATCGAGTTTCCTGAGAACTTCCAGGAAAAGGATTGGGCCGGACAGAAGCACCACGCCCACGTCACGATCCGCAGCGTCTCCGCCGTCCAGGTCCCCGATCTCGACGACGAATTCGCCAAGAATTTCAACCTCGAGAACGTCGATCAGCTCAAGGAGCGGATGCGCTCCGCCATCGAGCAGGCCAAGGAGCAGTCTGGCCGCGACATGGTCAACGAACAGTTGATGGAGAAGATCCTCGCCAACAGCAAGATTGTCGTCGCGGACACCACTTGGGAATCTGTTGCCGAGCGGCGGCTTCAGGAAATCGACGTCCAGCTCCGCCAGCAGAAGCGCACTCTGGAAGCCTACGCCAAGGAGCAGGGGATGAGCGTCGAGGACATGGTCGAATCGCTGAAGAAGGAAGCCAAGCTTCACGTTGAGCGAGCTGTCGTGATCGAAGAGATTTTCCGCAAGGAGGAGCTCGAAGTGACCGAGGCCGACCAGAACCGCCACTTCATCGAAATCCTCCAGGAGAACCAGGTCACCCAGGAAAACATCGACCGCTTCACCAAGGAGTACGGCCAGCAGATTTTCCAGGAGATCATGCTCCGCGCCCGCTACGGTAAGGTGATGGATTTCCTGAACGACAACGCCGTTGCGGTGGACGCTCCCTCCGAGAAGCCCGCCAAAAAGACCCCAGCCAAGAAGGCTCCTGCCAAGAAGAAAGAGACCGAATAAGTCCTCTTCGTTGATACGTAGAGTGGCCCTCTCCGATCTGGAGCGGGCCACACTCGCTTAAAAGCTAACCCTTAAGTTGATCATATCGCTCACGAATATGCTCAACAAGCTGACGGTCCGCAAAGGGGCCGGTCATCGCACTGAGAAGCTTGGGAATTCTCTGCATAGACTTCCTGCCGAATACTCCATGCTCTACTAGCTCAAGAATAGATAGTGAAAGCTCAATAGATTCTGCTGCAGAGGGATTGCTGATTTGAATGAGTCTCCGATAGATATCCTGCTGACTCCGAATGTGTTGATCAGCTTTTCGACATTCATGGCATCGTACACAGTGCGCTTCATCTTTGAAGAGGAGAACTTCATGCCAATATCCCTGCTCTTCCGCAAAGTATAGAAACGGTCTCTTGCAATCCTCACAAACTTTCTCCCGGTCAAAGTAGTAGCTATGTCGCCAATACCAACCCAGGTTATCCGTCATTTGAACTTTAATGCCAGTGCCTGGAATTGCGGGTGAATCATCCCAGCCGAAAGCAAGGGGACGGGAAGCCTCTGCCGCAGTTCCGACGCCCGTCATTCTCGGTCCCTGCCCATAAATTGGGTGGACGACAAATTCGCTGTAATCTTTCATCTGTACTCTGGCTGGAAATCCAATTACCCAAGCGTGTCATCAAGAGGCTACCTCCTCCGGGTTCTCCTCTCGGTAGAATCACCCTCGTGATCAGCGTGGGGCACCGGGCAATGACGCTCGGGGAGATCCGGAAGGTGGCGGTCGAAGGGGATCGCGTGGAACTCGATCCAGCGGCGCGGCAGAGAGTCGCCGAGTCGCGGGAGGTGGTGGAGCACATTCTCGCCCGGCACGAAACCGTCTACGGCATCAACACGGGTTTTGGCCGCCTCGCCGATGTCCGCATCTCCGACGAAAACCTCGCCAAACTTCAGCTCAACCT
>JAEYWW010000234.1 GCA_023428805.1 Armatimonadota bacterium
CATCCATCACGCGAACAGTCTTGTCCTCTTGACCGACGGCGAACAAGGAAGCCGAAGGGGATCCGACAAGGGAAACGACACGAACCTGTTCGAACGTGCGGAGCCGGGACGCCACAAACTGATTGGCGGCGGCGGGAGCTTTCGCGGGCTTTGCCTGCGGTGAGAGAAGGGCCATTCCGGCCACGAGAGCGGTAGTCAACATCCTGTCGAATAATCCTCCACACCTACGGACGGTTCAACACCCCCATAGTTTTGCTGTCCCGGCAAAACGAGGTAAATTAAGCTTTGCTCGGATAAATGGGGATTGGAAAGTCCTTGTCGCTGAAGCTGCCTCCGAACTTCCATTCGGCGTTCCAGCGAATCTGGCTCTCTTCCCCATTCTTCTCCGTCCTCAGGACACGGATCGACACCGGGAAGTAGCGAATTCCATCCACGCGGACT
The DNA here is from genome assembly GCA_023428805.1 of Armatimonadota bacterium. GTDB lineage: Bacteria > Armatimonadota > Fimbriimonadia > Fimbriimonadales > Fimbriimonadaceae > JAEYWW01. The sequence continues at coordinate 442 of JAEYWW010000234.1, forward strand.
TCAATGGTCGCCTTGCCATCGCTCTTGCGCTGGGCGAGGAAGCGATAGAAGGGCCGATCCTTGCCATTGACCTTCATCGACTTCTTTTCGACTTCGAGATCATAACCCGCCTGCCCCTTCGACCAGGCCTCCACGATCGGCTCCCAGGCATCCTGACCAGTGGTGTAGGTGGCGAAGATGCGCTCCATGAACTGATCTTCGAAGCTGGTGACGGCGCTGGCGTCGGTCACAGGGTTCGCCAGCGGCTTGGGTCCGCCAGCCTTCCAGTTGGACTTTTGCAGGGTTGCTCGCCCGCTCTTGTTGGACACAACTCGATTGATGTGGGCTTCGGTTTCGGGAAGGTAGTACTCCACCATGAAGGTTGAGGCGTCGCGCACTTTGATCTGCGCCTTGCCGTCAAGCTGGCCGACTCCCGCGATGTCGAAAGTGGTTTTGGTTTCGACCAGGGCGTTTTTTGCGCCACGCAATGCGGCGTCCATCTTGCGGGCGATCTCCACTCCATCGACAGACTCATCCGTCCACGTTTTGTCGTTGGTGTTGATCTTGACCTCGGGATTGGGCAGGACAGGCTGCTGGATGCCGGCAGGATCTTTGGGATTGACGAGGGCCTCTGTGGGTTCCTTCTCGGTGCCGGGCTCGGTTGAATCCCCTCCCGTCGTCGTTCCACCCACCTGTGGCGAAGTTGCCGGGTCGTCGGTCGGACCCTTCGCCACCTGCTTCGGTTGGCACCCCGCAACTGCCACGGCCACCAGGGCAAAGACAAGAAGCCGATTCATCATTGAGGTAGGACGCATCATGAAGCTCATTTCATTCCAAATTTAGGGCAAACGTGGGCCTGCCGGGGTCGGATTGGCCGCGTGGACTTCGGGCGGAATAGGATTGTCAAGCTCCGCCCACCAGGAAAGATCCAGTTCGGGGAAGCAGGCATCCTTCTCCTGGCACTCCTCAAAGAACTCCCTGTCCTTGGGTTTCAGTGCGAATCCGGCGTCAACTTGGACAACCAGATCGGCGAGTTTGTTGAACCGCTCAATGTGATCATCAAAACGGGCTTCCGCATAGTCGCGTGCGGCCCAGGTGGAGATCAGGAATTGCCAGTCCGAGGCTTCCGCCAAGAGCAGTTCGCGGGCGCACTGTTCTACGATGGGCTTGGCGGCGCCCTTCGCATACTTGCGAACAAGCTCTCGAAGCCGCTTCTCCGCAGGATAGAGCTTTTCCCAAGTCCAATGATTGTCAGGGTTGAGCCAGACGCTGTGGTAGCCGCCTTCTCCCCATGAACCTTCTGGGAGCGGGATGCTGTGCCTGGGAGGATCGCTGGCGAGAACGTCGGTGGCGGTGACCGCTTCGATTTCGGGCTCGTGGTGCATGGCGACCGCGAGTTCGTAGAGAAACTCCGGCCCCTCCCACCACCAGTGGCCGAACAACTCGGTGTCATACATGGCGGTCAGGACACCCTCATGTCCGGCCTGTCCTTTGTATTGGGCAAGAACACCCTTGAGCACCTGGACGAGGTCGCGGGCATGGGCGGGAATTTTCTCATAGGCGGTCCAAGGCTCATAAGGCTGTTTGCCGCCCAGGTCTCCCTTGTTTTCGCTGATGCGCCAGTAGCGGTGCCTGCCGGGATAAAGCTGCTTGTGGAACTCCAGATAGTGCGGATCGCCTGGATAACCGACTTCGCCCGACCAAACTTTGACGGTGGTCTCCGGATCGCGGGCGAAGATGGTGCGGTCGCTGGCGACCAAGTAAGGCTCGTATTCACTACGGAACTCAGCAGGCGGGGTGAAGAGATGCTTGCTCCGTTGAAAGAGTTCGGCGAGCTGCGGAAATTTCTGCCAGTAGGTGCCAAGAGGCTCCCCACCCCGGATCATGTGGGAATCAACGAAGAAGAAGTCAATGCCGTTTTCGGCCAAAAACTCATCGACCCCTTTCCGCACCCAGACGCTTTCATCAGCGCCCGCGGGAGCCTTCCAAGAGTAGCTCGGGCGGTAGGCGCACTCGGGGAGCCAGATTCCCTTGGGTGGCTTGCCAAACCGCTTGGCATGGGAAGCGACCGCCAGCTTCACTTGGGCTTGGATCGATTCATCTGTGCCGAGCAACGGAAAGTATCCGTGAGTAGCGCCACAAGTGATCAGTTCGATCAGCCCTTCATCCTGGAACTGCTTGAACCCATCGCAGATGGAGCGATTCCATTGATGCTTGAACTGGACAAGCGCCTTGGTGTACCAACGCTGCCACATCGCCGCCACGCCTTGAAGCCGCAGGTCGCCATCCGCGCCAAAGCGCTCCTGGTCTCCGATCGCATATTGAATCTTCTCCTCGCAATATTCGATGAAGCCGGATTTGAATGACGGATCATCAAGTTGCTCGGCAAGAATCGGTGTGATGTTGAAGGTCCAGCGGGGACGAATCCCCTGCTCCCTCAAGCGGTCGAGGACATCCAGCAGAGGCAGGTAGCACTCCGCCGCCGCTTCAAAAATCCAATCCGTGCCGTGCGGCGACTTGCCGTGCGAGAGCACATACGGCATGTGGGTGTGCAGGCAGAGGAGGAAGCGGCCAGTGGGCACCATCGGAGCTTACTGCAAACGGACCCCTCTTATTGAATTTTGATGCCAGGGTCCGGGATCATGAGCGACACCAGACAGGGACTATCGTATGACTTGCTACAGGCTTTGTCGGCTGATGGGATCATTCACGCCCAGAGGTCGTCCAAGGCTTTCGGAGTTCAAATGCTCATGATGAAGAAGTGCATTCTCGGAGTCGTGGCGGCGGCAGCAATGCTGGCGACAACGGCATCAGCCCAAGACATCAAGGTGACCGTAGACGGCGATCCGGTCGCCTTCCGCGCCGCCCAACCGCAGATGATGAATGGCCGCATCCTTGTGCCTTTGCGGGGAGTGATGGAAAAGCTCGGCGCATTCATCAAGTGGGAGCCCTCCACATCAACAGTTTTTGCCCAAGCAGGAAGCCGCGAAATCGAATTGAAGATCGGCGCGGACATCGCGAAGGTCAATGGAACCGAGGTTCTGCTCGACCAGCCCGCACTCGTCCTGCGTGGAACCACCATGGTGCCGCTCCGCTTTATGGGTGAAGCCCTGGGTGCAGAAGTCAAGTGGGACGGCAGCACCCGCACCGTCATGATTCTCACCGGAGGCAATACCGGAGGCGGGAACACAGGGGGAGGCAGCGCTGGCGGCGGCAGCACGGGTGGCGACACCGGAGGCGGCAATACCGGCGGCAGCACCGCAGTCAACATTGCCGGCTTCACAGTCAAGGCGAATGCTTGGGCGAAGGGCGAGGAGATCGTCGCCGTCACCATGAACGGCACTCCAGGCGGTCAGGCGTATTTCACGATTCCAGGCGTCGTCGAACAGGTGGCCATGCGCGAAACCAGCGCAGGTGTCTATGCAGGCGAGTACAAGATTCCAGCTCAGACCGCAAAGGTGATCACCGTCTCCGGCGCGACCGTTGTCGGTTCGTTGAAAGTCGGCTCCAACGAGCGCCTGATCCAGCACGGCACGGCCCTCAATATCGACAACCAGAAGCCGCGAATCACCGCGTTGACTCCCGAGAACGGCGTGCGCATCGAAGAGCGACGCCCTTCGATCTCGGCGGTTCTGAGCGATGAAGCCGGAAGCGGAATCAACAAGAACAAGGTGCTTGTGATGGTTGATGGCGTCAACGTCACTTCAAAGGCGACGATCACCGAAAACTTCGTGGTCTACAAGCCCGACAAGGACCTCGACAAGAAGCTCATCAAAGCTTCCATCCGCGTCGAAGACAAGGCGGGCAACGCCATCGCTTCGATCTGGGAATTCACGGTCGGAGACCAGATCACCGCCGTCAAGACCTTCACGCACAACGGCAACCGCAAGTTGGAACCGGGTGATGTCATCACCTTCACCGTCACGGGCGACCAAGGGGCTCAGGCG
>JAEYWW010000237.1 GCA_023428805.1 Armatimonadota bacterium
GGTGTGCAATGCTCCCGCCGCCGCCAGCCCCATCGCAAACCCCAGGAGCCAGGGCTTCGGGTGCCCAACATGATCCTTCATCACGAAGGAAACGGTCAGCGAGTCGCCCGGCACGCTCATCCATTCCCGCCCAAATCTGCCCCGCCCCTTCGTCTGATCCATTGCCATCAGCGCATCGGGATTGTTCGCCCCGGCAGCCAGCCGTCGCCGCACTTCATTCTGAGTGGAATCAACCGTTTGGATGACTTCCAATGCCCGACCCGAGAGCAGGCCCAATCAATCAACCTCCAAATGGAGCGAGAGTGCCGGGGCGGAGTGGGTCAAGGCTCCGACCGAAATCACGTCCACACCGGTCTCCGCGATCTCCCGAACGGTCGCCAGATTCACTCCCCCGCTCGCCTCAAAAACCGCCAATCCCCTCAACTGCGACACGGTGATCGCCATCTCCTCCGGCTTCATGTTGTCGAGCATCACAACGTCAGCCTTGGCCTTGACCGCCTCACGCGCCTGCTCAATCGTCTCGCACTCCACCTCGATCTTGACCATGTGGCCGAGCGTTGCTTTGGCCCGTTCGACCGCCGCCGTGATCGACCCGCAGGCACGGATATGGTTGTCCTTGATCATCAGCGCGTCGTAGAGCCCCATTCGGTGCGAGAATCCGCCTCCACAGCGCACTGCATATTTCTGCAAATTCCGTAGGCCGGGAAGCGTCTTCCGGGTATCCACAATCCGAACGGGCAGTCCATCGACCGCATCAACAAACCTTTTGGTTAAGGATGCGACGCCGCCAAGATGCATCAGAAAGTTCAAGGCGGTCCGCTCACGCGACAAGACAAAACTCCTCTCTCCCGAACCTCGCAGAACCATCGTGCCCGGCGCTACGGCATCCCCGTCGGAAACCAAAATTTCACCCCCCAGCAGGCAATGAGCGATCCCGACGCCGCAGACAACACCCTCCGCCTGCGCTTCGATGAACCAGGAGACGGATTTCTCTTCCGAGAACAGGAAAGCGGAAAGATCGCCGGTTCCCAAATCCTCGCGCAGGGCGGCGTCCACCGTGCTCCGCCAATCTTCGGGTTCAGGGTTGCGCCAGCCGGTCATTCAGATTCGATCTCCAGCCCGCAATGAGCTGCTATCTCCTCCGCGAGCAGGATGTAGGGTACCTCCACCCCGTTGCGCTTCCACCCGATGGGCACCCTCAGCCGACCCGCGACGATGTGGGCGAGCGGCTTCAAGGTCAAGTGGCCATTCTTGTGATTGATCCGAAACCGATCCTTGTCCTCGGCGATGATGCTCGTCACATCTTCGAAGGGCACTTTCTTGTGGGACGACAGGGTGACCGCCTCAAACGAGTCGTCGTGAACCACATAAAAGACCTCCCCCACCCTCTTGTGCGTCAAGTCCGCCAGCGCACCCTTCCCAAAGTCCACCGTCGCCTGAAACCCACCCTTCAGCGCGTCGGCGATCTGCTTCTCGACCTTTGTTTCCTTGGGCTTCTTTTTCTTCGCAACTTCCGGTCGCGCATTGGGCTCCAGCCACTGGATGGCATCTGCGGGCTTGTAATAGACGGGCGGCATGACTGGTCTGTATTATCTCAATCATGCCGCCCGAGTTGCACACTCAGAGGAGTCCGGTTTGCTTAAAGCCTTTTGGCTTTCTCGAGTGCTGACCCTCGTTGCTCCTCAGGGAACCCCAAGAGACGATTCTCGCCCTCGGTCTTGGTCTTGCCTGTGCCATGAATCGCCATTATGGCGGCCCACGGCAGGGCTTCGGGGCCGGGGACTAGCTTGACAATCTCTTTGGCAATCTCGCCATTGCGGGGATTGAGCTTGTGGGCCTGCTCAAAGTATCGAAGCCTAAGGTTTTTGCGAGATGTCTGGCTATAAGAGTAGCCCTGGACCATCAGAATGCGTACCGCGAGGCCATTCTTCTTGCCGACTGACGGGTAGGCATCCATATTGATGCGGGCCTTGACTTTCTCCAAAGGATTGTCACTATAGAAGTCCTCCGCCTCCTTCAGATTGCCAAGCATGAGATGGCAGACCGCCAAATCAGGCGAGATATCCTTCTGGTGGCGGCGATCATACTCTGTGGCAAAGTATTCTAGCGCCTCCTTAAATCGCCCCTGTTCCATAGCACACTTACCAAGCAAGATCGCGGCATACCGAGGGCTACGAGGAAAAAGGCGATCCGAGTCAGCGGCTGCATTTGTGATGTTCCAGGCGATTTTTCCGTGCTTTTCTGCTTGAACGAACTCGCATTGGTCGAAGAATTTCCACCCCTCCATCTCTTCGCTATGGGCAATCTTTTCCTCTGCACTTGTAGGCGGTTGTGTATATTTCAGCGGACCATAGTTTTCAATGTCATTTTTCGAGCCTCCTCCAGTACTGGTGGAGTTCGATTGAGAGTTCTCACCACCGTAGGCGATGAAGGCAAAGGCGATTGCACTTGTCCCAAGCAAAACGGCGATCAATGTTTTTTTCATTGTCATGCTCCTCTATTTTGTCAAAGCGGCGGATTCCAAGTGGACGGCGTCTGTACGAGACCTGTCCAGGTTGGGAAATCGGGATAGTCGATAGGCATTGTGTAAGTGCTGTTAGTACTAGACAGGCCCCACACTCCACCTGAAAGAGTCGCAGTGCCACTCCAAGACCAAGTCCATTTCTTGAGTGGGACTGGAACACTTCCGGTTCCAGGTGGGCAAAACATCATCCAAGTTTTGAAGCTGTCGTCGGCAACCACTTTAGTTACTTGTGCAGGGCTAAAAGCGATGGCTGGAGCGTCGGCCGAGAAATTTGCGCTTCCATCAGCGTCGAACTGCGATGAATATGGGTATTGCAAGTCCAAGAATTCTTGACCATATCCTACTACGACATGTTGAGTCGCTCCGACCCACTTTTCGCGTTTTGGCACTAAGGTTTGAACAAAAAAGAACTTGCCAGTTCCTCCCCAGCCCGCCCCTGTGGTTACGCTACCTTCCCACAGCGTTCCCACTGACCACGTTGACGAAGTACCCGGAGGATTGAAGGGAGGAGTGTTTAAGGACGTATCAATCCCAACGTATCCCATTGCCCAAGGCTGATGCATCCACACCAGCGCAACTCCGCTACTGGGAATCGAATGAGTCGTGCCCGGCGGGCTATCGTAATCCCCAGTCGCATGTCCTCCTTGATTGTGTTGGCGGCTGTAAACTTCCAGAAATACTGACGCTGGTGCTTCCGCTGAACAAGCTCCTGATACGGCGATATCCAACCCATTTACCGGGGAGGCTCCAGAAGGAACGTCCAAATGCGCTTCCGCCTCAACCGTCGCAGGGTTCGCTGGTTCTTTGAAATAGGCGATCAGTTCAGGCTCATCGAGCGTCAACGGCAGAGGCGGGCCCGCCGACAGAGAGTTGGCGGACCAGCCACCAAACGGCTCACCGCCCTCAACCGCCCATTCAATATCGCCCACCGTCAGCGCGAAAATTCCGCCAAGGGTGGCCTTCATCTTCTGACCGATCAAATATCCTCCCGCGCCATTGCCTCCTTCCAGTTGGACGGTGGGAATGGCAACATTGACCGTGTACGCAACCCCGGCCCGGCCTTTGTTGGACAAGTCGCTCACGCTCGACGTGGGTGTGCATTGAAGGGTGAAGGATGATCCAGGGTTGACCTTCACACTATAGTGGGTGCTGCTGACGTTGGTGGCGGGTCCATTCTCAATGGGCAGGCTCGTGGACGCGGCCCCGGTCCCCACAAAGGGAGCAAAGCTTGCCCCTGCCTTCTCTTCGATCACGACTACGGGCGGAGGCAAGTCATTGCCAGGGCCGCCGTTCCAAGTGCAGGTGGCAGTGACCGTGCCCGCACACTGCACCGTATGCCCCACTCTGAGCGCAGAGACCGAATTGGTGATGGGATTGTGGGTGTAGAGGCCCGACTGTGGTCCACTCCCCGCGTCCCAGGTCACGATCCCTCCCGAAAAGGAGATGGAATAATAGCCTGCGGAAGCAACTCTCAGTAAACACCCCATCAGAACAAGCACACCGATGAATCGCTTCAAGAAAAACTCCTGCTAAAAGCATACATTATCTTTAGGGAAGTCGAACAATATTTTCCAATAATTTTGCTTCGTCAGAACGATCCCCCGAAGAAGATGGCGTTCATCAAGATGCGGTTGCTGCCGTAGAAGAACGTGCGGAAGTGTGGATTGGCGTCGATCACGATGACGCTCCCCGCTCCCTGCCGACGGGCCAGGATCGCTCCGCCCCGGTCGATCAATCCCTCCACTTCCGAAGAAATATAGCCCGCCATGACCGGGGTCGAAGTGAAGCGCGCCACATTCGCGCCCGCCGTAGTCGAAGGCAGGAAGAATTCTCCGCTCTCGCGGAAGACCCCCATTCGTTTCGGGAGCTGATAGGCCAGCGGGTGTGTCTGGTCGAACTCGATTTCAAAGATCGTCCCCGGCACGGTATGGCGGTCGCGTTCCTTTGAAATCTCACCATAGGCGAGGTCTCCCACTTTCGGCGTGAATCGCCGGGATTCCAGCTTCCAGATCTCCGAGGACGACACAAACCCGCCTGCGGTGCTAGTCGCGATCAATCGTCCGCCTCCATCAACCCAGGTTTTCAAGGCTGTTCCCAGCGCGGCGGAGTATGAGCCGCCCGCGAGAATCACCGTGTTGTATTTGTCAAGCGCCCCCGGCAGACGATCCACGTCCACGATCGCCACCGGAATCTGAAAGTCCTGATCCAGCAGGTGCCAGAGTTCTCCGGCTTCATTGGACGATGCGCCAGTCCCCACCGCCAGCGCGATTTTGGGCGTCGCCAACGCCGCAGTCCCTGACCCGCCGATCGAGAGAATTTCACCCGGCGCCAGTTCAACGGGCTCGATAGAAATGCGCCATTTCTTGACTGCTTCCGCAAGTATCTGTTGCAGGGCATTGACTTCAAGATTTCGCTGCTGGACCGGGATCACGAGATCACCCCGCGTGATTTTTTCGTTGCGGAAAGGCTTCTTGACCAGCATCATCTCGATCCCGGACCGCATGAGGTCGTGAGCGGCGGCGGGAGCATCATGCCTCTGCCACCGAAGGACATAGGCGTAGGGGTTCCTCCCGGGCAGCCAGTCATCGTGAACGAGCTGAATGTCAGCGACTCGCGCCATATCTCTTAGTGGCTCTCTGCTCAGAAACTCTGCTTGAAGCCCAAAGGCAACGTCAAATCGCCACGCAGAAATGTCATAAAACCCAGTGTCCTCAAAGTTTCTTCGAGTTTCAAACATCGCCTGAATGAGACGGCCTTGAGGCTGCGGAAACTTCATGAGAATCCCGCTCTCATCCAGGTGGAAGTCAATCTCATGCTTCAGAAGCAGCCGACCCATCATCAATAGGCGGTCTTGATCTCCCGACAGCCGGATCCCCTTCCAATCGGCCAGCCCCTCGCCCCGGCCCGCCGCCAGATGAGACTCGCGGCGATGCCGCAGAAAATCCAGCCGCATGTCCGCCGCCGCCGACAGCGATGCAATCGAAGTCGCTGCCTGGTTGCGGATCGTGGTGGCGAAATCCAGCGTCCTCCCTTGTCCCGGCGTCAGCAATGCCCGGGAGGATGCCTGCTCGAACAGAATTCCGACGCTCCCCTCCAGATCGCAATAGGTCGAACCCTTGCCCGGATAGAAGTCGTCGTAGCGCTCCTCGGTGAAATACAATTCATTCAGCTTCCCGAGCGCATCTGCGTGGTAGCGCGCAAACCGCAGAGTCAAATCTTTATTTCCTTGAGGCGTCAAGGGATGAACTCGTTCGGGAACACCGGGTTGGAAGAAGTAGGTCGAACCCGAACCCATCTCGTGGAAGTCCGTCGTCAGTTCCGGCCTCCACTTCACCCAGTGCGCGTGCCTCACTTGGCTCTCGACCTGAGTCAGCGGCAGCCAATCGCGGTTGAGGTCGAACCAGTAGTGGTTGGTGCGCCCTCCCGGCCAGGGCTCGCGATGCTCGCGGTCGTTCAGGTCGTCGAGCGCCACACGTCCCCGGTTTCCGTTGACCCAGTTCGCAAACCGATCCCGGCCATCCGGGTTGTAGCAGGGCGCGACGATGATCACCGCGTTCGCCAGCAGACGGTCGATCCATTCACCGCGCGCCGCAGCCAGGTGATAGAGCGTCAAGATCGCCGCTTCGGATGCGCTCGCCTCGTTGCCATGAACGTTGTAGCCCATCCAGACAATGACCGGCATCCTGGCGAGTTCTTCGTCGCTCACTCGGCTTGGTTCATCGATCAGTCGATGATTTTGCTTCTGGATTGCATCCAGCCGCTTCATATTCTCGGGCGATGCGACAATCGCATGGATCAGCTCGCGCCCCTCATAGGACCGCCCCTGCCGCTCGACCAGAACTCGAGGGCTCTTCGCATCCACCGCGTCGAAGTAGCTGACAATCTGGTCTGCCCGCGTGTGTCTCGTCCCGATCCGGTGCCCGATCACCTGCTCCGGCAGGGGAATGGCGGAGTCATAGCTCCGAACTCCAGTGATGGGGAGGGGCTGGTCGAGCGGGAGAGTCTGAGCCAAAACAGAGCTTCCCATCAGCGCCATCGCCCCCGCAAAGAAGAATCGCATAGATGGAAAAGTTATACACCGAACTAGCAGACCTGATTCAAACTTTGCCCTTCACGTTCAACGACGACCAGGCAGGAGGCGGGTTGAACAGGATCTTTGAACCCTCATCCATACTCGGTCCAACGCTTCCTTTCTCAACGAAGGATGATTCGCCAGGGGGGAAATAGAGCAGCTGCGCAGAATAGCGGACCGAAACCCACATGCCGCCCTCATTATCGAACGCCAGACAATTCGCGCTTTGCGGCACGGAAAGCTCTCGTGACGCCTCGGTTTCGCCGCCTTTGGTGTATTGATCACGAGTCAGGACTTGAATTTGCCCGATTTCGTTCACAACATACGCCGCATTTTCTTTGTCCAGTGCTACGTGGTTGACGCCGCCGGATGGAAACTTCGTCACGACTGGCTTCGGCGAGCCGGGTGCCTTGAGCTGGGCAGCTTTCAGATACCAGGCGTGACTGTTTCCGACCGCAATGAGATTCCCTTCATGGTCAAATGCGGCGTTGAAGAAGGACGGGCGGACTTCATCCCCGCCATCTTCATACTCCAGTTTGAGATTCGGCTTGAATGATGAGTCAAGCCGCCAGAAAAAGCCCTCACCACCCAGCCATAGCGTGCCGTTCGGATCGCGGTGAATCACACCGCCCCTTTCTTCGGGCTGGGGTTTGAAGGAGACCGAACCCGCTCCGGACAAGTAACCGGGCTGGAATTCTGCAAACCTACCCTCCCAATGGTCATTAGCGATGAATGATCCAAGAGTGCCGTAGTAGGGTCCGTCCATTCGGACAGGCGCGGACATAACCCGATCAAATGATGTGAATCCAGCCGCAAGAGAGGCGTCCCGCACTGCGCGCATCTGGGCGATTTCTGCGTTGTCTTCGCTCGCAAAATCGGAACCAATCCAGAGCATCCCCGTTCCGCCGCGAGGTGTGTACTTCACCACAAGAGCGGTTTCCGCCCCTTTGACCTCGGTTTTCACGGGCTGCGCGATATAGACGGTATCTACAAATTGGCCTGGAGCTCGGACGGCTGATGAAGTCGCTGTCACCGATCCTGCGCCGACGTCTGGCAGGGTTTCCGTCGCGGTGAGCGTTTTGGTTCCACCTGGGTACGAAACTTCAACCTGGGCATCCACTCCAGGGGGAAGGCCCTCAATCTGAACCGTCAGGTTCGCTGCGCTGATGCAGTTGAGGCAGAAAATCGCAGTTGCAATCATCATACAGGATATTAC
>JAEYWW010000258.1 GCA_023428805.1 Armatimonadota bacterium
CTCCAGCCCCAGGGCCGGACTAGCCCCCCGGCCCGACTCCTCCGCTCACCACCCTCCTCCTCCAACTTCTGCCCCAAATCTATTCAGATGATGGGGCCAGCCGAGCTCATCGGGGGCAGGCATCCAACAAACAAAAGGCAATATCCCGGGCCGCCCTGAGGAATGCCCGCACAAATACCGAAAAAACTGATGAGCCGTATCAGGCCTTCGGGAGTGAGGCGGTTCGGAGAACGGGTCGTGAAGATTTTGGACAACCTCTTTGGACCGCATTCGCGGAACCTGGAGCGGGCGCTGGATAGAACCAGCCAGCGCTTCGGGCTGCTCGCCGGCAATTTGGCGAACGCCAACGTGTCGAACTACAAGCGCCGCGATGTCGAGTTCGGAATTGAGCTCGAAAAGGCCGGAAGCAAGTTCCAGAGCGGAGGCGGGCCGAGCGGTCAGATCAAGGTGGACCAAGGAGAAGTTCGAATCGATGGCTCCAGCGTGAACATGGAATCCGAGGTCGCAAACATGGCCGATACCGAGATGCGCTACCAAGTTTTGACCGAGATGACAAGCCGCTACTTCAGCGGACTCAACAGCGTGATCCGGGAGGGCCGCTAAACCATGACCATCGGCCGCGCAATGAACCTCGCCGCCAGCGGCATGCACGCAGAACGGCTCCGCATGGACGTCACCAGCGCGAACATCGCCAACGCGAACTCCATGCGAACTCCGTTTCAGGACGCCTATCGCCGCCAAGTCGTGGTTCTTTCGGGCAGTCCCGAAACTGGAGTGAAGGTCGAATCCATCGAAGCCGATCAGTCCGAGCTGAGGCAGGTCCACGACCCGGGAAACCCGAATGCCATTGGCGGGATCGTCTACTACAGCAACGTTGACCCGATCAAGGAGATGGTCAACATGATGACCGCCAACCGAGCCTACGAGGCCAATATCGCCGCCTTCAACGCCGCCAAAGGCATGTCCCGCTCCGCGCTGAGCATCGGGAAGGTCTGATCGAAATGAGAATTTCTGACGCAGCCTCCAAACTCGCACAGCTTTCCCAGCCCACAACTTCCATCAAGGCGGGCGAAGGCGAGGATTTCGGCAAGATGATGATGGACGCCCTCAAAGAGGTCAACTCGACCCAGACCGATGCGCGGAACCTTCAGAACGATTTGATGGCGGGCAAGCCCGTCGAACTTCACGACGTGATGATCGCGATGGAGCGGGCAGGAACCGCCATGTCGCTGACCATGCAGGTCCGCAACAAAGTGCTTGAGGCTTATCAAGAGATCAGCCGCATGCAGGTTTAGTCTTCACTTTTCTGGATTGGATAGATAACTTATGGCACCCCTGATTCAAAGGATCAAGGATTGGTGGTCGGGAGCGGACCGCACACAGCGGATGATCTCGATCTTCGGCGCGGCGTTTTTGGTCGTGCTGATTGTGGGAACAGTCATGTTCTCGTCCCGCACTCGCATGGAGCCGATTGCTCCGGGCGCATCCCAGCTCGAGCAGGGCATGATCCGCGACGCGGTGATGAGCTACGGCTTCCCCGCCACCATCGAAAACGGCCAGGTGATGGTTCCGGCCAACAAGCTCGACGAAATCAAGATGCGCCTGAGCGTGGACGGCAAGATTCCCCAGACGGCAGCCAAGGGCTTGGAGCTTCTCAATGGCGGCGACATGTTCATGACGCCCGCCCGTGAAAAGGAGCTGATCAAAGCGGCCCGCGAAGGCGAAGTGACGAAATCCATCCAACGCATGGTCGGCGTCCAGAGCGCGATTGCAACCATCAACTTCGGCAAAGACTCTCCGTTCGCGGATCAGTCCGAGCCTCCCTCAGCCGTTGTCAACGTGACGGAAAAGCCGAACGCCAATCTCGATTCTGAGAGCGGACGAGCCATCGCCTTGATCGTCCAAAACGCCGTTCCCGGCATGAAGCCCGAAGGCGTGACTGTGGTCACCAACCAGGGCCGAGTGATCTATGACGGCGCGGAAATGACCGGAACCGACGCGCTCGCCACCAAGAAGATTGAGGCTGAAGCCAGCGAAGGAAAGCGGCGTGAGCGAGAATTGCAGCGACGCCTCGATCAGGCTTTCGGCACGGGTGCGACCATCGCGATGGTCCAGGTCGAACTCAACATGGACGAGGTTGAAACGGCGGAGAATACGACTTCCCCCACGCGAACCCCGATCAGCCGGACTTCCACAACCGAATCTCTGAGCGGAGATTCCAGCCCAGTCGGCGGTCCCGCAGGAGGAGACTCCAGCGGTATGCCCAACGCTCTCGCCGCCGCACCAAACAGCAGCCGATCGAGCAGCTACTCGGCGGAATCGACCGACGAGCAGTACGGGATTGAGGAGAAGAAAACAACCACCAAGAAGGCGGCCGGCGAAGTCGTCGCCCTCAATGTCAATGTCCTTGTCGACAGCAAACGCGTCCCCGATGCCGCGGCGGTGGAGAACTTCATCAATGGAGCCCTCGCCACAGCCGAAGAGCGCAACTTCAAGGCGACCGTCACCCCGACCGAGTTCAGCACCGAATCTGCCGAGCAGATGAAGAAAGCAACCGCCGAAGCCGCGGGAGCCGCGCGAATGCAGCAGATGATGAGCCTGCTTCCCATCGCGGCCCTGATCGGTGTCGGTCTGATCCTCGCCAAAACCTTGGCCAGTTCACTCAAGCCGAAGGCGCAGCCGGAATTGGCCATGGCCGGAGGCGCTGGAGTGCTCAGCCTCCCGATGGACCAGGCAAGCCTGGAAGCTCTCCTGAACGGATCGTCGAGTTCTGGATCATCCGAAGATCAGCTCCTGGCGCTTGTGTCGCAGGAGAACACAGCATCCGAAGAGGAGGATGACGATTTCCCGATGCCCGAATTCGTGGGCGAGATCAAACAGCGGATTGATGTGCCGCTTGAGCAGATTCGAAAACTCTCGAAGGACAAGCCCGAAATGGTCGCGCTTCTCCTCAAGACCTGGATGATGGAGGATATGTGAGATGAGACTGGCGGTTGACCCTGATCTGACCAACAAGCGCAAGGCCGCTATCGTGCTGACCCTTCTCGGTCCCCGCGTTGCAGGGCAGGTGGTCAAACACCTGAACGATGAGCAGATCGAAATGCTCTCGTTGGAATTGGCCCGCCTCGACAAGATTCCGAGCGAGACACGCATGTTCATCGTGGAGGAGTTCCACGAGATGTGCCTGGCGCAGGATTACATCGCTGAAGGCGGCGTCGAGAATGCCCGCCGCGTGCTCGAAGTAGCCTTCGGCAGCGAACGCGCAGAAGCCGTGCTCAAGAAAGTCGTCTCCGCCATGCAGGTCCTTCCCTTCGAGTTTTTGAAGCGCGCTGATCCCAACCAGCTTCTCGGCTTCATCCAGGACGAGCATCCGCAGACAATCGCCTTGATCCTCGCCTACCTGCCGACTGGCCAGGCTGCGAATATTCTGATCAAGCTTCCGCACGAGCTGCGAGCCGAAGTCGCGGAACGCATTGCGGGCATGGAGCAGACACCTCCTGAGGTTGTGCGGCGCATCGAGGCCGTCCTCAAGCGCAAGATGAGTTCCGTCATCAACGAGGAAGTCACGAAGGCGGGTGGACCAAAAGCGCTTGTTGAGCTTCTCAATCGTGTTGACCGCTCGACCGAACGTCTGGTCATCGACAGCTTGACGGAGAACAATCCGGAACTGGCGGACGAGGTCAAGAACATGATGTTCGTCTTCGAAGACATTGTTCAACTCGACGACCGTGCGGTTCAAGCCGTTCTCAAGGAAGTGGATGTCAAGGAGCTCGGAACCGCGCTCAAGGGCGTCAGTGAAGAGGTCAAACAGAAGATTTTCCGCAACCTCTCCGAACGCGCCGTCGGAATGCTCCAGGAAGACATGGAATACATGGGCCCGGTCAAGACCCGCGTGGTCGAAGAAGCCCAGCAGCGCGTTGTCACCGTCATTCGACGACTGGAGGAAGCGGGCGAGATCAGCATCGGCCGCGGCGAGGACGATGTCCTCCTCTAAGAGAATCATCCGGGATGGCGCCGCACTTCCCGGCTTCTCCGGTCAGTTGCTCAATGTCCGCGACACAAAAGCGCAGCAGGTCCGCGATGCCTTCGAAGAGGCACGGGAAGCAGGGCGTGCCGAAGGATTGGTCCAAGGCTATCGCGAGGGCCACGCCACCGGACTCGCCCACGGCGAGGAGGAAGGCCGAGCGAACGCCTACGCCCAGCTTTTGCAGGAGCAGGAAGCAGTCCAGGCAGAACGCCGAGCCGCGCTTGATCACTTTCGCAGTGAAATGGAAGGGTTTGTCGCACGGGCCAATGATGCGGTTGCGGCTTGGACAACCGATGCAGAGGAAAGACTGGCAGGATTGGCCATCGAAATCGCCAGCCGCGCTCTGAACAGCGAACTTGGACTTTCGCGCGAATCAATTTTGAACATTGTCCGCGAAGCGCTTGCTGATGCAGAACACGCCCGACAGGTGCGTGTGCGCGTCAATCCTCTTGATGTCGCGACGCTTGAGTCTCACCAGCAGGAGATTGCTCAGTCCCTCGCGGGAATCAAAGGACTCGAGGTTGTCGCCGACCCAACGATCCAGGCGGGATGCGTGGTCGAATCCGATTCCGGAGTCGTTGATGCCAGGGTCGAAGCCTATCTCGCAAGACTGGTCGATCATGTGCGGAGGGCCGCATGAGCGCTGTCCCGACTTTTGAGAAAATCTCCCAGGCTCTTGCCGCAACCCCTCGTCATGGCATCTTGGGGCGTGTCGCGCAAGTCGTCGGACTGGTCATCGAATCCAATGGCCCGGCCGCCAGGCTTGGCGATGTGTGCTATGTCGGCGGAGAGGATGGCGGCGAAGAAATCGCCTGCGAAGTCGTTGGATTTCGAGGCGAACGCCTGCTCTTGATGCCCCTCGGAGACATGCAGGGAGTGCGTGTCGGCAGCCTGGTCCGCGCGACTGGCGAGTGCCTCCGAATCGCAGTCGGCACCCATCTTCTTGGCAGAACCCTCGATGGTCTTGGTCGTCCGATGGACGGGCTTGGCCCCATCGAGGCGCACACCACATATCCC
>JAEYWW010000277.1 GCA_023428805.1 Armatimonadota bacterium
GACCCAAACAAGAAGCCTCCGGTGGAAGATCCGAACAAAAAACCGCCCACCGAAGACCCCAATAAACAGCCTCCAGTCGAGGATCCCAACAAAAAGCCCGTTGCTGGAGCCGGATCAACTCAGCAGATTCCCAAGGGCGGCAATGTCACCGTAATCAAGGCCAGAGACCTGCCTGCCTACACTCAGGGCAGCTTGGTCACGCCGGACAACATTACCGGACGCGTGCCGACTCTTCCCTCCAAGTTTGCACTCGTGATCGGCAATACAGAGAGCCTGCTGCCGGATGGACGCATGAGCTTCGCCTCCTCCGATGCGATGATGGTTGCGGAAGCCCTGAAGCAACACGGAGGCTACGACGATGCCAATATCGAAATTCTCATCAATGCCACGGCGGAGCAGATGCGGATCGCAACCCAGGCATTGGCTGATCGCATTCCCGAAGGAGCAACGGTGACGATCTTCTTCTCCGGTGTCGGGCAGAATGTAGCCGGAGAAGATTATCTGGCGGGGGTCGAGGCGGAAATTCCCTACGACACCACGGCGATGATCAACGTCAGCACTCTGCTGAGATCATTCATGTCGAAGGGCGCAAAGCTCTTCACCTTCTATCAGGTCAACCGCCCGATCAAAGATGGGCGCTATTTCGGGCAGCGTCCGCCCAACGTGGGTGCAGTCTCCCAAATGATGGGAACCATGCCGGGCTCGGGAGCAGGAAGCATTGTGGACAAGGGCAATGAGCGGGGCATCTATGCTCTCGCATTCGCCCGATCTCTTGAGCAGACGCGCTCGAATCAGATTGCGATCATGGATTTTGGCTGGACAATCTTCAACTCCATGAAGGGCGGCGGAACGAACATGATCGGAGGAGGAGGCTCCCAGGTGCCGACGCTTCCGGTCCTGAACTACCTCCCCAACGACGCACGATTCTAACGTGGCCCTTCTGATCGTCGGCAGCCTGTTCTTCTTGACGGCGATTCTCACCGCCGTCGAGATGGCCACGTTCTCCGCGCGCGTTGAGCGGATGAAGCAGGCCGACGAGGCGGGAGACCGCCGCGGCATCATGGTCCTCGCCTATCAGCGGTCGCCGATGCACTTCCTGGCGGCGGTCCAAGTCGTCACTACTGCGGCGGCCTTCTGGTCGGGTGCGCTGATGGAAACCGCCTTCATCATTCCCACCGAAGGCTGGCTCCTGCGAAGCGGACTGCCAGGGAACTGGGCTCCGGGAACGGCCTCTGTTTCCATCCTGATTCTGATGACCTTGGTGTCGCTGATCTTCACCAATGTGCTGCCCAAGCAGATCGGCTTCATCCGTTCTCATGAAATTGCTCTGGCCTATGCAAAGCCGATGCGCCTGCTCATCCGCTTCACGCGCCCGCTTGGATGGCTTGTGTCGGCAAGTGTGAACGGCCTGCTTCGCCTGCGCCATATCTCGCCCGATGAAAAGCACCGGGTCACCGAACGAGACATCCGCTTTTTGATCAAAGAAGGAGCAACTCGGGGCAGTTTGGACGCCCGCGAACAGAACATTGTGCGGCGCGCTCTTGATCTCAGCGATCTTTTGGCAGTGCGGGTGATGACGCCTGTGGCGAGCCTCGAAGCCATCGACATTTCCAGAGGATTGCAGGAAGCGGATCGGCTGATTCACCAGACCACACACTCCTTCCTTCCGGTCTACGACACAGACTGGCGGAACCTTCTTGGCGTCATCAAGGCACGCGACTGGCTCGCGCTCGAAACGCCCTCCCTCAAAGACTTGCGGCGGCTTGTTTCGGCCCCTGTGATCGTGAAGGAGAAGGATTCCCTGCTCGCCGTCTTGGAGGCGCTGCGCCCGGTGGAAACTCGCTGCGTGTTCGTGACAGATCGCAACGGCGCCGTGGAGGGCATGATCACCCTCAACGACGCCGTCAGTCAGATTCTCGGTCCGATCAAATCACTCAGCGGCGACTGATCTTCAGAGGCGCACCATCGAGAACTTCATGTCCTGAATTTCGATTCCCGGCTGCTGCGGAATTCCGCCTTTGATCGTTCCGTCGACCCGCAGAATGTGATTCTTGACAATGTCCACCTTGGACGTCGTGATCAGATTCATCGGCTCGGGCGAAGACTTGCTGGTGACGACAACATCCGACTCAATGGTCATCACGTTTCCGACAACATCCACAATCTTGGCTTTGCCTTTGGTGGTTCCGTCTTCGGTCTTGCTGTCAATGGGAAACTCTGTTCCCTTCACCAGTTCCTTCACGTTCTCCATTCCAAGGAGAGCAAACTGGCTCGCGTCCAAACTCGCGCCGGGGGCAGCCTTGCCATCCTTCGCGACGGGGCGGCCATATTTGTCCACCTTGCCGATGGTCTTCGGCGTCTCCATGCCAGCGGACATTTCCTGCCCCATGAAGGTCACCACGGCGTCTTCCGTGCTGGTTTCGATGTCTGCATCGCCGTTCGGATAAACCTTGACGACCTTGTGGATCATCTTCGATGAGGAGACAATTTCTCCCATCGTGGTGGTCGCAGTCAGCGTCATTTGGTATTTGTCAACATCACCGACTTTGTAATTGCGGGTGAGGTCTTGACCGGCGTTTGCAGAAGCGGCGAAGCTCGCGATGAGCGCGCCGAGAAGGGCGAGTTTGGCGGTTTTCATTTACTTTCCTCGGGGTGGTTGCTGATTGCTCAGCGGACGGTAATCGTAGACATCCTCCACGATGAAGGGGAAAAGTTCTGTCGAAAGGTCGAGTCGCGAATAAACGGGCAGCTTGGTGTCGGGCTTGACGAAAATCTCGAATCGCTCCAATCCACCCTTGAGCACGAAGTGGTTCAGCTTTTGACCATCGCGGACCACATCCGGCCTACGATCCCAGAGATCCTCGTCGCTCAAGAGCTGCCGTGTGTACTGAGGCCCAGACTTCCCTCCGGCGACCATCGCTCCTGTATTCGAGCTCTTCTCGAGTGTCTCAAGCAGCGTCATCAGCTCCTTCAGCGCGCTGGTGAGCTGCGTGATCTGCTCGACAAGCATTTCCGCGTTGACGCTCTGCGGCGAGAGGGCAAGGGAGTCAAGCGGCGGGAGGCTGGCCTGATCCCCCTGCGCGGACAGCTTGACGAGCTTCTCCAATTCGCCCGGCTGGGCGATCTGGCCCGCCGGCTGTTCAGCAATCAGCTTGTCAAGGTTCTGTTTGAACTCCTGGAGAATCGGTTCGAGTTCCTGCTCTTTGCCATCTGGTCCGTAGAGGATGAATTTGACATTCTCACCGTCAATCTCGGTGCGCCCCACAAGGGTGCGTGTGCCGTCCTTTCCGATCTGATAGGAACGGATGGTGCAGGCCAGTGGCTGGGAGAAGGCGGCGTGAATTTCCCCGATCCGGGCGGCGGCGGCGGGGCGAGTCGAAACAACGCCCATCACCGCAATCGCGGCGAATGCAGTTGCTGCTCCCGCAAATGCCAGGGGCCGCTTCCTGCGTGCCGGAGCGCTGCCCGAATTGTGCTTCAAGAGCCGCGCCGTGATTCTCTCGGCAAGTCCTTCGGGGACCGGGCGGTTCTTCATGGATTCGATGTCTTCGTGTCTCATCGTTCTCCTCCGATTTCAAAGTCTTCTTCTTTCAGCAATTTCTGCAGATTGCGTCGCGCGTGGTGGAGGCGGGATTTGATGGTTCCGCTCACCGCACCGGTGACTCCAGATATCTCTTCGATGCTCAAACCCATCACCTCATGAAGCACGAACGCCTCTTTGTGCACTGCGGGGATTTGATTCAGAGCCTCTTCCAGCACCGTCATGAATTCCGTGTTCGCCTGGCGCCCCGCCTTCAGCTCCATGAGTGATTCAAACGGGGCCAGAAAGACGTGCTTTCGCCTCCAGCCCGCGTACTCCCGATAGGCGATGGAGTGCAGCCAGACCCTCATCGAACTCTGGCCTCGAAACTGGTCAATGCTCTTCCAAGCCTTGAGAAAAGTCTGCTGAGTGAGGTCCTCCGCTGTCTCTTGATGACGCGTCAGGTGCCGCATGAACCGAAAGACGTCCGCATGATGCTCTTCCACCCATTGGCGGATGGCATATTCATCTTTCAGCCGAACGTCCATCGCTCGGCTCTGGTCTTCCAGTCCAGTGATGCTCACCACGCCTCCATTGACTGCCTGCCTGCCAGTTTGGTTGATGGTCCCACTCTTTTGTTGTCGTGAATCATCTCCGAAACCTGGCAAGCCCACGGGTTCCAATTGGGAAAAGACTTGGTACAACAATCACAGATCCTCTCTCCACCATCCCATACGCGGCTCTCAAACTCGATTTTGGGGGCCGCCTTTTTGACGTAACCGTTTAAAAACATAGGCGTCTTTTTACATGAGGCACCATGATGTTCGTTTCTCTCCTTGCTGCCGCCGCTTTGGGCGGACCCTATTCCATGAACTTTGACAAACCAGCAGACTCCGTCAATGAACTCGGAGTCGAACTCTTCCAGCAGGCCCGCAAGGGCCAGCCCGGCGCCAACATCCTCATCAGCCCCCTCTCCATCAGCATCTGTCTGGCGATGGCCGCCAATGGCGCGGATGGAGAGACCTGGAGCGGCATGTCGAAGGGGCTGCATTTTGAAGGAGCATCGCATGAGTCGATGAACAGCGCCTACAAGCAGCTCAACGATTCCCTGACCACAGCGGACCCCAGCACCCGCATGGAGATCGCCAACGCGCTCTGGGCGAACCAGCAGATTCGCTTCGAAACCCCATTTGTGAACGAGTTGAAGGAGTCGTTCCAGGGCGAGGCTCGGGCGCTCGACTTCTCTTCGCCCTCTGCGATTCCGACGATGAACGATTGGGTGAAGGAAAAGACACACGACAAAATTGAACGCATTGTCGAGAATCTTCCTGCGGATTCCTTGATGGTTCTGATGAATGCGATCTCCTTCAAAGGAGACTGGACCGCCCCCTTCGACAAACGGGCGAACTACGACTCAGAATTCACCGGGGCTCAGGGCAAGTCTGCCGCGACCTTCATGCGGAAGGCCGGTCATTTCCACTATGCGGAAGTGGATGGGGCGCAATACGTTCAAATCCCCTACGGCAACCAGCGATTCATGATGGAGATCCTCCTCCCCTCAGAAGGCGGGTTGCAGAAGGCCATCGACGGAATGTCCAGCGGTTCCTGGAATGAGTGGAGACTCGCCTCCAAATCGCGTCATGGATTCCTGATGATGCCGAAATGGCAGGGCGACACCAAGCTGGACCTTTCACCGATGCTGAAGAGCGGGCCGATGGCTGGCGCATTCGACGCCCGATCGGCCAACTTCACACGCATGGTCAAGGGCACACCAGCCTTCATCGGGCAAGTTCTGCACAAGACATTTGTCAAGGTTGACGAGAAGGGCACCGAAGCCGCCGCCGTGACGGCGACAGTCATGCGGGCGGGTTCGGCAATCCCACAGGACTCGTTCAACATGAAGGTCGAACGGTCGTTCCTCTATACGATCAGTGAAGCCGAAACCGGCGCAATCCTGTTCCTCGGAGTGGTCGAAAAGCCGTAAGCCAGGTCCCAGCCTGATTTTGGGCTGGGACAACCTATGTCATAATCTCACCTCACGCTGCCCGATCGTCTAATGGTAGG
>JAEYWW010000338.1 GCA_023428805.1 Armatimonadota bacterium
GTCCACTCGTGGGTTTTGCCCGTGAACTCGTAGGTTTTGCCGAGGGCGACGCCGGGAGATGTCTCCGAGAGCTTGGTGATTGACCGCTGCTCCAATCCCCGGCTCACCACGAGGCCGCAGAGCGCAACCGCGAGGCCGATGTGGGTGATGAATCCCCCGATGCCGCGCTTCGACTTCCTCGCCATCTCGGCCAGACACCAGAGGTTGGCGCTGAGGGCGAAGATGGAGAAGAAGGTGAGAAAAGCCGTCCACTGGAGGCGGGGCGCAGACAATCCGCCGACGAGATGAATGACCGCGTTTTCGGCGGTGGGATCAAATGCCCGCCCGGCCCATCCGTTCTTTGCCCACAGCATCAACATCCCGGTCAGAAAGACCGCGACGGCAAGCGGATTTGTGATCTTCTGCATCAACTGCCGTCCCCGCAGCCCCTTCCAAGTGAGGAATGGAGCGATGGCGACGCCGAGCATGATCGGGATGTAAAGCCAGAAGAGGATCTGGTGATAGACCTTCTCCTCAACCACCTTCTGCGTCTGGCTCAAAGCCGATTGGATGAGCGGAACGCTCATGCCGATCGCAGTGCAGAGACCGAAGCCGAAGAGCAGCCACATGGCGATTTGGTAGAAGTTGGTTCGGTTGAACCAATTCTGCTCCAGAGGTCTGACTTCGTGAGGTTGGTTGTTCCACCAGACCAAGGTGCGGAACCAGAGGAAGCCGTAACCCAGCAGGCTGACCCCCATCAATGTGATCAGCAGCCACAATGCCACCGAATTCATTTTTGCGAAGCTGTGGACACTCGTATCGCCCAGAAACCCTGAACGGGTCATGAAAGTGCCATAGACAAAGAGCAGGTAAGGCGCGCCTGCGAGCGCGATATTGGTCATCTGCCCCTTCTTGCGCACCGACTGGATGAATATTCCGTGGACAAAGGCGGCCAGGGCGCACCAGGGCACAAAGCTGGTGTTCTCCACGGGATCCCACATCCAGAACCCGCCCCAACCCAGCGTCTCATAAGCCCAGAATCCGCCCATGCAGAGCCCGAGCCCGAGAATCGCCAGCGAGACCAGAGAGAGCGAACGGACGCGCAGAATCCATCCATCCAGGTTCCGCGAAAGCATCGCGGCCCCACCGAACGCCATGATCGCGGTCAGCGAACCGAAGCCAAGGAAGATCGTCGGCGGATGGATGACCACCCAATAGTTGAGGAGCGCATTCGACATCCCCCGCCCATCAGGAGGCAGGACTGCCATTCCTTCGAGAATGTTGAGTGCAAACGGGGATTCGAAGGCGAGGATTCCGGTCAGCGCGCCTTGGACCACCGCGACGAGCAGTCCGAACCACCGCTCATACTCTCCCGCCACCCGCAAGGCCAGAACTGAGAAGAGTGCGGAGCAGATTGTCCAGAGGAGGATCGAACCCTCCTGACCCGCCCAAGCGGATGCGATCTTGTATTGAAGTTCGTAGTCGGATCGACTATGTCCGAAGATGTATTTGAACTGAAATTGATCTCGAACCGCCAGCACGACGAGAATCAGGAAGCTGAGAAAACAAGCAGATGCGGCGGCGATGAAGAGCGGCTTCGCGATCTTGAGAAATCGGGGATTGCGTCCAGAAAGACCCCATAAGAGAGCCGCTCCCCAGGAGCCGAGCACTCCGAACCAGACGAGGACTCGACCGATGGTTCCCAGGGCCATGCCCCAGGCTTCGGGCTGGGCGAGAACGTGCTCGTGTCCGTTCATCGGAAGGCGGTTTTGGCTCCCGAGGAAGCCTCACTCTCGTACTTTGACGGACACTTGAGGATCATTTTGCGGGCTTCAAAGATGTTGTTTTTCACACCACCCACGACCACGACTTTGGTGGCTTCACCCATATTGGCGGGGGGGGCGCCCTTGTAGAGAATCGGGATCGTGTCGCCCTCCTTGTCACGGATCATGAAGGTGACCTGGCCCTTGCTGGTGCTGACGTTCAGGGTCTCTTTGAGGATGTCGCCGGGCACGTGCAGATTGTCCGCCTCGGACTTGCGGGCCTCCGCAATGGTCACATAGGGGCTCGCATTGATCAGGAACGCTGTCATCACCACGCCGATCCCAAGAATCGCGGCGATGACGGCCACCAACTGACCCGCCTTCATATCAAGCTATTGTAATGCACCAGGTTGAAAAAGGTTCGTCGGGGCCTAAACTCGGACTACAATGCGGGCATGGGCCGCTGGGGAGTGATTCTGGGAGCTGTTTTAATGGCAACTGGCGGCTTGGCGTGGATGCTTTACGTCCATTGGCAGAATGAAAAGCTGTCTCCAGAGAATGTGCAGCAGTGCATCCTTCTGAAATTGAATGAGGGGCAATCGGGTTCGAGATCGCAAGCAGAAATTGTGCCTGGGTCGGTCGTTGTCAAACGCTCAGGGAGCGGTTATGTCATCAAAGCAGAGTTGATCGTGCCGAGGGTTGCGCAGACGAGCAGGCCATTCTCTTCCGCTGAATATGAGATTGTTCGCAGCCTTGAATTTGAAGAGCCGTACATAGGCCACTTCCTCCCCTTCATGGTGTCGGGTTATCAGGGACCAACTCCAGAATTCAATCCAGCCGGACATCTGCGCATCAAAGTTGATGGACGATTGGCTACGATAGAGTCTCGCCCATTTGCGCTGGCACCGTG
>JAEYWW010000006.1 GCA_023428805.1 Armatimonadota bacterium
GTGTAGATCTGCTCGTTGGCGCGGGCGGCAAGCAAGCTGGAGAAGGAGTTCACTACCGGCAGCAGGCCCTGGAGCGCGAGGCCGCCCGCCATGCTCACCATATCCTGCTCGGCGATGCCGTTCTCGACAAACCGCTCGGGATGCTGCTCCTCGAACTTTCGGACACGACAGTCGGCGGCGAGGTCGCCATCGAGCACGACAAGCTCGGGATGCGATTCAGCGAGCCGCAGCAGTTCCTCGCCGTAGGCGTCCGCGACGAACTCCATCTGAGTTTTCGCGGCAACTTTCATCGGCAGGTCAACGGTGATGAGACTGGGCGTGGCAAAGCCGAGTTTTTCGCACTGCGCGCTGACTTTGGCCACCAGTTCATCCTGCGCCTGGAGGAAGAATTCGTCCGCAGGCGCGCCCGAATGCCACTTGTAAAGGTCGTTGATCTCCTTGACCTCGTGGGTGTGCTCCATGAAGCTGACGCCCTGGCCTTTGATCGTGTCAGCGATCAGAACTTTGGGGAAATCTCCCGCTTCATCCAGCCGATTGAGGCTGGCATCGAGCGCGGCAAAATCGTGTCCGTCGCAGCGTTCCACTTCCCAGCCGAACGCGCTGAATTTGTCCTCCAGATCGCCCAGATCCGTGATCGCGGAGACAAATTTGTCGGTCTGGAGCTTGTTGTGATCGACGATGGCGGTCAGGTTGGCGACACCCTGCTGGATCGTGGTTTGGAGCGCCTCATAATTCTGCCCTTCCTGCAGTTCGCCATCGCCGGTGAGAACGTAGACGTGGCCTTCATTGCCTTTGAGCGTCTTCGCCCATGCCATGCCCCGTCCCTTGCTGATTCCCATTCCGAGCGAGCCGGAGTTGGCTTCGATGCCGGGGACATTCACGTTCGGGTGGCCGTCGAGACCGCCCATCTTGCGGAGCTTTTGAAGCTGTTCCAGTTCGATCACGCCCAAGGCATAGAAGACTGCGTAGAGACCAGGCACGTCGTGGCCTTTGCTGGAGAAGTAGATGTCGCGATCCTCGTTCTTCCAGCCCTTAGCGAGCGTGTTCATGCGGTGGTAGTAGAGATAGACCACGATGTCCATCGCGCTGAAGCTCGAGCCAAGGTGCCCCGAACCCGCGAGCTTGACCGCGCTCAGGGTGTTCACCCGGCACATGTCCGCGATGAGTTGGAGCTTCGCCCATTTGTCGGCGTTGGACTGCTCGACCGCCTGGATGGCTTCGCGCGGAATGAATTGGACAGGAATCGTGGACATGAGCGACTTTGATTTTGAATCGCTCGACCCCTGTTTGTCTTATAAGACCTAGACGACTGATTGAATGAGAGGAAGGGTCGCCTCACCCCGGCTCAAGAGAAGCTCGGCCAGCAGCCAGTCCTTCTCGGTATTCACATCGAAACCCTCGTCTCCCTGGGTGAGAAACGGCATCACTGTGCGGCCAGCGATGGAACCTTGGGTGAGAACGGTGTTGACCCAGGCAATCTCCAGACTGGCGTTCTGGACGTAGATCGGGGGCAAGCTCTGCGTCGCGCTGGAATGCCAGGGAGCTTCTGGAGGACCAAGTGGAAGCAGGGGGTGCATTCGGTCGCCGTCGATGGTCCACATCTTGCCCGGATGCTCGCTGACGCGCTGGACGGCGCGAAGAGAGTCGGCTTTTCCGTCCTCGGAAAATTGCTTCCAGGCGCGCTGGATGGTTTCCGCCTTGCGGAACGGGCTCGTGGGGCGAAGGATGGCGAAGGCATCGAACCCTTCGCATGGACCGCGAAGCGTCCAGTCAATCCAGTCGATATCGCGCGAATCGTCGGCGGCGAATTCGGCGGGACGCAAGCCGGGGACTTCCGCGCCATAGTGGCGGGCGATGGAGGCGTAATCTTCGCTGTCGGTCGAGACGATGACTCTGTCGAATACTTGCGAATCGATTGCGGAGCGGATTGAATAGGCGATGAGCGGATGACGCTGAAGCTGCCGAATATTCTTGCCAAGCACCCGCTTGCTGCCCGCACGGGCCGGGATCAGCCCGACGATCTTCACACTGCCTCCGGGTTCATCTGGAGCAGAACGTTCTTGAGGTTGCAGTAGATGTCCAGGGCTTCGGGGCCAGGTTCGCGGGTGCCGTTGCCGCTCTGCTTGAGGCCGCCAAACGGCATGTGCGGCTCGCTGCCATAAGTCGCCCCATTGATGCTCGCCACGCCAGCCTGGGCGTTCTGCACAAAATGCCACGCGCGGTCCAGATTCTTGGTGTGGATGCAGGCGGTCAGCCCATAGTCGCTCCGATTGGCGAGGGCGAGCGCGTCTTCATAGGTTTTGACGCGGTAGAGTCCACAGACCGGCCCGAAAAGCTCGCGGCACGAAAAGTCAGCGTCGGGATCAATGTTCTCCAGAACCGTCGCGGACATGAAGAAGCCCTTTTCACCGATTCTCTCTCCTCCTGCCAGAAGAGCGGCCCCATCCTGACGCGCCTTCGACACTGCATTCACCATTTGGTCAATCTGCCTGCGATTGATGACCGGACCAAAGTCGTCTGAATCGTCGATCCCAACCTTTTGGTTTAGGGCGTTCGCGGTAAATCTCGACTTGAACTCATCGTAGACTGCGTCCATCACGATGATGCGGCTGGCAGCGGCGCAGCGCTGGCCGGCATTCGAGAATGCGGACAGGGCCGCCCACTTGACCGCCTCGTCCAGATCGGCATCGTCGCACACGACGAAGGGGTTCTTGCCCCCCAGCTCCAGCGAGCATTTTGCAAGCCGCTTCGCGCACTCCTCGCCGATCCAGCGCCCGACGGCGGTCGAGCCTGTGAAGCTGATCACGCCGACTCTCGCGTCTTGAACAAGCGGCGGCCCGGCCT
>JAEYWW010000010.1 GCA_023428805.1 Armatimonadota bacterium
AAAAAGAGCAGTTCCCCTTGATGCACGAAAGCGATTCGATCCGCGACTCGAAAAACGCTGGTCACATCGTGGCTGACGACGATGCTGGTCGCATGAGTTCGATCACGGGTTTCGACGATGAGGCTGTCGATGGAATAAGCCGTGACCGGATCAAGCCCGCTTGTCGGCTCGTCGTAGAGCAGCACTTTGGGTTCCAACGCCAAGGCCCGCGCCAGGCCAACGCGCTTCCTCATGCCTCCCGACAGCTCGCTGGGCATCATCAGCTCCGTGCCGGGCATTCCGACCTCCTCCAAACTGGTGCGTACGAGTTCGGCCTCCTGCGTCTTGTTCAGCTTGCGCCGTCTCTTGGCACCAAAAAGAATATTGTCGGCCACGTTCAGGTAGTCGAACAACGCCGCGTACTGGAACACCAGCCCGATCTGCTCGCGCCCCCGATCCGGCTCCTTCCGCATCGAAACCCCGTTCACCACCACATCGCCGGAGGTCGGCGTGATGAGTCCCGCGATGCACTTGAGAAGAGTCGTTTTGCCGCCGCCCGACGAGCCCATGATGACGACGATTTCCGATTCGGTCACCTCCATGGTGATCCCCTTCAGCACCTGGCGGTCGCTGTAGGTGTGGTGGACGTTCTGGACGGAGATCATGCGGGGATCGGCTGTTGTCGCGCATCCCGCACGCGGTCGATGACATCTTGGTTGACCTCGCGGTCGAACGCGCGGAAGCGGTCCAGTTTGAACCCAAGTTTGGCCGCCATGCGCTGAGTTTCTTCGACTTGTGCGACCGAGACTTCCTTTCCGATGGTGAAGTTTTCCGGGCGGTTTTCGAGTGCGAGCATCATGGTCTCCGACATGCAGGCGTAGGCGGTGCCTTGCGGGAATCCGAAGTCAAACGTGAACTCCGGCTTGCCCGGAACCTTGACGATTCCGCCCTCGATCACCAGCACATCCGGCCTTTCCTGGACGACCCGGACCGAAACATCGCGCGGACGCGCCACATCGCAGATGATTGCGCCCGGCTTGAGGTGCTCCGGCAGGATGATTGCCGTGTCCGAACTGGTCACGGTCACGACCACGTCGGCCTCTCGAATGCGCGAGACTTCGGTGGTGGCCTCGGCGTTCCTCAAGTCATTGGCGACAAGCTGCGTCCGCTCCAGATCACGCCCGACCACGAGAGTGCGGGCGAATTGGGGCGACATGATCGCCGCGCAGGTGTGCCCGATCGAGCCCGTCGCGCCGACCACGGCGAGAGTCGCCTGCGAGACGTTCATATCCACCATCTTGCAGACCTCGAAAGTCGCTTCTATCGCCGTCGCGACGGTGTAGCTGTTGCCCGTGGTGACCGCAATCTTGCCCTTCACGCGCTCTGCGACCGTCACTCCGCCATCGCCGACAACGCTCGTGAATGCGCCCAGTCCGATCAGTTCACATCCTTCCTTGGCAGCCAGTTCCGCGCATTGCGTGATCCGGTCATAGGCGAAATTCACGTCATACGACATGAACATGTTGGGGGTCATCGGACAGCCCATGAAGAGCCCCTCGGTCTTCGCGCCGTTGATCGCTTCGATTCCTCGAAACTCGCCCGCCACCATCGGCTTTTTGAACCGGAGAGCGGTCTCGATGACGCCGTCCGGCCAGCTTTTCATGAACGGATACTTCCGCGCGATATCCTTGGCGAACAGGGGGTGGATGATGAAGGCGAATCGGGTCAATTCTTTCAACCTCGAAGGCGGAGGCCAGTTTACCGGACCGGGTTCAGCTCGATGACATTCGGTTTCCAATCCAGCTTCTTCAAGACGTCCAGATAGTCGTTCTCGTTCAGGTCCGAAGGCTTGCGACCAAGGAGTGAGACGATCACGCCCTCCATGACGTTGGTCGCGAAGGTTTCGCCGCCCATCACCGGGGTCGTCGTGATGGCACGCCACGCTCCGGCCTGCTTGAGCCAATCCAAATCAGCTTTACGCAGTGTTTGCGTCAGGATCGTCTTGTCCTTCAAGTTGTCCGGCGCATAGCGGCGAATGTAATGCCAGTCGCCGCAGATGAAGCTCGCTTCATTGAAGAGTTTGGGAAACTTCGGCGTGCGTGTGTCCTGCTTTTCTCCGGTCGGGTAGAGCCACTTGAAGGGCAGTTTGGTGATGATCGGAAGGCTGATCGCGCCGATCATCTCGACCGCGCGATAATTTCTGATCGGGATTGGAAGGCCGAGCGCGAAGCAGATGTCGCCGTAGCAGATGTTCGGGCAGACCTCATCGAGCGACTGCGCCATGCCGTAGCGATCCACCGCGCTGACCAGCAGCACGGTCTCCTCTTGAAAATGAACGATCTTCTCGTGGTGGAGATAATGGATCGCCTCGCGCTCCAGAGTGTGCTTGAGGCCGGACCCGTCCACGACGGGAGTCGTCTTGACATCCCTGATGAGGTTGAGAATCTCGCGGAAGGCGTATCGCTTATCGCCCACCACGACCCAGATGTCCGCGCCGCCGACGCCGAGCGCGTCCACTTCGCCGTCCAGCTCCTCCATCAGCGCCTTGAAGCGGGCGGTGTCTCCGTCAGTTCCCCGGCGTTCGATGGAGAACTGCTCGCCGAGGATTTCGGCCTCGTGGACCTTGTCCCGCTTGGAGCTGCCCAGACTGACGGAGACGACGCGCTTCATACGATCAGCAGACGCAGATGGCCTCGATTTCGACGTCCACGTTCTTCGGCAGTCCCGCGACTGCGACGGTGGAACGCGCAGGCGGCTCACCCTCGAAAAGCTCGGCGTAAATGCCGTTGACGGTTGCGAAATGATCCATCGAGCTCAAGAAGATCGTCGTCTTCACGATGTTCGCCGGGGTGAGATTCGCCGAGGCGAGCATGGCGCGGATGTTGGCGACCACCTGCTTCGTCTGCTCCTCGATCCCCCCCTCGACCAGCGTCCCGTCCGCCGTCAGCGGAATCTGCCCGCTCATGAAGAAGAACTTTCCTTCCGCGAACACCGCCTGGCTGTAGGGCCCGATCGCCGCCGGTGCCTGGTCGGTGCTATGAACCTGTCTTTGCATGGAGTCGAAGGTTACCGCCTCTTTGGAGTGCGGGCAGGCATGACCGCTTTCACTTCCGCCGGAGGTGGCCTGTCGCTCTACGATTCAGAACAGCGAGGGCGGCTCCGCCGCAGATGAAAGCGGCGATGCCTCGCGCACTCCATGACATGAGCCGCAACGGGTGGTGCACCTCTCCAGAGGTGCAGGTCTGTCGGAGTGCTCGACCTGGGTCGAGCTCTGGATTGAGCACCTTGGTGCTTCAGCGCGATGGAGAGCGCTTTGAGGAGGATAGGGAGTGGGCACGGCCTCACAGGAGTTCGGCCCTCCAGGGTTTGGAATGGAGGGCGAACTCCCGCGAGGCTCTTGCCCTCCCAGGCCGGAGACATCCGCCCCGGACCGCTCCGCTTCAGCGGGGCCCTCGGACTCCCGCACTTCAGTGCGCTCAATTCCGCATTGCTGCCGAGTCAAGGCTTAAATCAGCACGCAGTCCTGCACCTCGGGAGAGGTGCACCACAAGGAAGGCGCGTCGCGTCGCGCATTCCACACAGCACATGGAGTGCGGTCAGATATGACCGCTTTCAATTCCGCCGGAGGCGGCCTCCCACTCTACGATCCAGAGCAACGGGGGCGGCTCCGCCGCAAATGAAAGCGGCGATATCTCGCCGCACTCCAAAGATGGAGGACATCATTTTGAGAAGACTTGGGGGCCTTGGCGCTCCGGGAGGTTGAGGATCGGGGGGCTGACCTTTCGCTAGGCTGAAAAAAGCTCTCACCCGCTCAGATGCTTGGAAGCAATTAACGCAACAATGCGCTCCATAGAAGCTGACGTGCGTAGCCCGCAGGGAGAATCCCTGCGGACTACGGGGCGACTCCGTCAAGAGATGGTTGCGGCTTCGGTTGCGAGATAGCTGGAAAGCTGCTCCAGATGGAACATATCGTTGGCCAGAACCAGCGAGATGTACTCGCGGACTGTCATGTTGTGTCCGCCCAGATTGAACGTCTTCTCCATGTCGTCCTTGCTCATCTGGCGGAGGTAGTCGGTGGTCATCTGGCGTCGGCTTTCAAAAACTTCCGCTTCGTGGAAGACGTTTTTGTCCGCGTAGTGGTGCTGCATCGCGCGTTCGACAGGGTCGATGTTGTCGACTTCGGAACCGGGCCGAAGATTGGCCATGCGGAGCCGGTCGAGGATGATCATTTCGTTGTCCGCGAGGCTCGCGATGGCTTCGCGTGGGGAGAAGGAGGCGCGCCCCGTTCGGTCGTCAAGTCGGTCAGTGGGAAAAACGCGCAGGACGCGTTCGACCAACCGAGGGGCGGAGCTGAGTGCTTCGAGGATTTCTTCCCTCATGCCTTTAGATTACAGCTATTTCTCTGGAGTGATCGCACAAATGAATGAGAAAGTTCGGATTTTCATGGGATTTGCCAGGAGGGGCATAATTGAGGCATGAGGAAATTGCTGCTTCCCCTGATCGCGCTCCTCGTTGCAGGGGTCGGTTGTGCTCGCGTCGACAACTCGTCGGTGGTCCACCCTGACGGATCGGTGGATCGAACTCTTGTCGTCGCGGTGAACAATTCAATGGGGCCGGGCGGCGAGGGGCAGGAAAAAGTGATGCCCAAGAGCCTTCTGACGCTTTCGCCAAGCGCGAATTGGAAGTCGGAAGAAGGACAGAATACGCAGGGGGAGGACATCGTGACATCCACGATGAAGCTCGCACCCGGCCAATCGATCACGGACGAGTTCGTGGTGTCGGATGGCTCAGATGCAAAGGCTTCCTGCACGACCAAGGCGGAAAAATTGGCGGATGGTTCGGTGGTTTACACCGAAACGTGGACATGGAAGGGAAAGGCAGATGAGGCGGGGTCGCCTCTGGCCAAACTGGAGCCGGTGATGAAGGAGAAGCTGTCTGCGAAAGGCATCTCCGAGGCAGATCAAAAGTCGATGACGGCCTCCACAATGCGGGTTGCATGGCGGGCGATTTTCGGGCCAGGCGAACCGCTTCTGCCCATGATGATGACCGACCCGAATCTGGCCATCCGCAAGCTGAACAACCGCATCGCGAAGCAGTTGATCGATGACCTCGGCAAGGCGGCCCCTGCGATGCCGGGTGAAGAGAAGCTGGCGGTCGCACGGGAGGTTTTGGCGGGACTGGATATGTCGCAGATGGCTGATCCCGCCGCCAATGCGCCGACGCCTGATGAAGGGGGCAAGCAGGACTTGATGGTTTCGATCTTGTCGAGGGTGAAGGGGCCAGGTGTTTTGGTTGAATCAGACGGAGAGCTTGACTTGATCGAGAGCGAGGTTTTCTGGTCGATGTATCTTGAGGCCTGCACCTATGAGCCCGTGGTGCTTCGGGCTGTCTTCAAGCCTTGAGCGTGTGACAGTTCCTGTCAGCCTGGACGGTGCCTGATCGCGTGAAAGTATCTGCGTCTCTCGTTGCGGTGACTTGGGAGCGGGCACGGCTTCGCGGGAGCTCGGCCCTCAAGAATAG
>JAEYWW010000056.1 GCA_023428805.1 Armatimonadota bacterium
GAGTAGCGATTATTCCCCTCGTTCTCGACCAAAACCAACCGCCCGGTGGAGGCGATGCCGAAGTTGACGCCGCTGATTCCGACAACTGCTTCGCGGAATTGGTCCCGCAGATGCCCTCTTGCCTGCATCGCCAGTTCTTCCGGCACTTCGGAGTAAGGCCCGAGTCCCTCCCGTTCAAAACTCGCCGCAATCTCCCGCCGATTCTTGTGGATGATCGGGGTGACGATATGGCTGGGAGTGTCGCCGTCGATCTGCGCCACAAACTCACCCAAGTCCGTCTCCACCGGCTGAAAGCCGGCTTCAATCAGATGTTCGTTCAGGTGAATCTCTTCCGTCGCCATCGACTTCGCTTTGGCGATGATTCCACCATTTGGTGATGCTTCTCGGCAGAGTTCAAGAATGATCTGATTTGCCTCCGCCGCATCCCTTGCCCAATGCACCTGAATTCCGTTCGCGGTGCAGTTTGTCTCAAAGTCGAGGAGCAGAGCCTTCAGATTGTCCAGCACAAAGGACTTGGTGCGGGCGGCAAATTCCTGCGCCGACGCAGGGTCCTCAAAAACTGTCGGCAGCGCATCCCGACGCGCCGCAGTCTTCAATGCCGACGCGCCGCGCACGCTGTCAATCTTATCTCGCGAGAGCTGCCGCGCAAACTCTTCAACCCGCAAAGTCAAGCGATCACCTCGGCTAAAATCTCGGCAAAATGCCGCACACGCAGGTTCATTCGGTGGCGGTCGATCAACCCCTGCAGGTGCATCCCGCAACCCATGTCGCCCGTTGCGATCTCCTCGGCTCCGCTTTCCTGGATGGTGCGCAGCTTTTCCAGCCCGATCCCGCTCGACAGCCTGCCCTGCGTCACGCAGAATGCTCCACCGAATCCGCAGCACTGCTCCGGGTTCTCGAATTCGACCAATTGCACCCCGGGAACCGAGGCGAGAAGCATTTCCTGCTCATCCCGCAAGCCAAGCGCGCGGCCATGGCAGGCGCGGTGAAAGGCAATGCGCCGCGGATATGAACGCGCCGCAGGCATTGACCGCACCCCCAGCTCATTCACCACAAACTGCCCCAACTCAAAAGCACGAAAATGCTCGCCCGGAAACAGCATCTCATACCCCTCGCAGACCATCGCGGCGCACGACCCGCTTGGAGTGACGACATTCTCGGGACCTCGAAACAGCACCGACTGGCAATGCCGCGCCACCTTTCGGGCCTCCGTCCAGTCTCCCGAATTGAACGGAGGCTGACCGCAGCAGGTCTGGTCTGGTTCAAAAACAACCTCGCAGCCAAGCTTCTCCAGCACTTTGACCGTCGCGATGCCCACTTCTCCATAGAAGGCATCGCACAGGCAGGTGAGCATCAGCTTGACGCGGGGCATCAGCGCAGGAAACCTTCCTTGTTCCCCCCGTCCACCGGGATCACGCAGCCCGTCGTGCGGCTGCTCCGTGCCTCGCTTGCGAGCCAGCAGATCGCATCCGCGCAGTCATCCGGTGTCACGGGAACTCCGAGCAGGGATCGTTTCGCATAATGGTCAACCAATTGGTCAGGCGAAATGCCGAGCGACTTGGCCGTCTGCTCCTTCCAAACATCCGACCAGATCGCCGAGCCTGTGACCACTCCGTCGGGATTGACCGCATTGCACCGGATTCCATGCTTTGCGAAGTCGGACGCCGTGACGCGCATCAGGTGCAGCTCGAAAGCCTTCGCAGCGGAATAGAGTGCGGCGTTGCTCCCGGCAGCCACGCCGTTCTTCGATCCCACAACTACGATTGATCCGCCTGTGCCTTGGCGCACCATCAGGCGGCAGGCTTCGCCCATCGTCTCAAAATAGCCTTCCATCAGCAGCTTGCTCAAGAACTCGTAGTCCTCGGAGCTGGTGTCGGCGACGGTTCCACGCCGCGCGTTGCCGGCATTCGCCACGACCACATCAATGCCTCCAAACTGCAGAACCGCCCGCCGAAAAGCACTCTTGATCGCCGCAACGTCCGTCACGTCGCAGACTTCGCCGATCACCGAGCCCGGCACTCCACTGGCCTTTTGAACCTGCAAAATCGCATCGGGAAGAGCCCCCTCATTGATGTCCAGCAGCACGACACAAGCCCCCAAAGAAGCCATCCGCGTCGCCGTCGCCAGCCCGATTCCCGAAGCTCCGCCCGTGACAATCGCGATCTGACGCGACATCTCCTTTTCGGGCGGCATCCGCTTCAACTTCGCCTCTTCGAGCTGCCAATATTCGATGTTAAACGCTTCTTGTTCAGGCAACGCGGTGTACCGAGTCAGTGTCTCCGCGCCCTTCATCACCGCGATGGCGTTGATGAAGAATTGCCCTGTCACCTTCGCTTCCTGCGCGTTCTTGCCGAAGCTCACCATGCCCACACCGGGGATCAGCACGATGCTGGGATTGGGGTTGCGCATGGCGGGTGAATCTGGCAGCTTGCACCGCTCGTAGTAGGCCGCGTACCCTTCGCGGAAGTCCGCCAAAGCCGCATCCATCTGTTCCGGTGAGGCATCCGCTTCCAGGAACATCGGGCAGATTTTTGTGCGCAGAAAGTGGTCGGGACAGGATGTCCCGAGCTTGGCCAATGAGACCGATTTCTCGCGGCTCAAGAAATCCCGAACCGCTTCGCTTCGGTCCACGCAGGCGATCAGCCTCTGCCCATTGAACTGCACTTTGCCGCGCAGTTCGGGCAGCAGCCCCGCCAAAGCTGTGTCAGGATTGGGATGATTCTCTCGAACCACCGGCCCAAAGGGATGCGACTCCTGGTGCGTGGCAATGTATTCCGCCGCTTGGTTGATGAAGCGAATCGTGAGGTCATAGCACTCCTTCCAGGTATCTGCCCAGCAGATGAAACCGTGCGACTGCATCATCGCACCCCTGATGACGGGCTGTTTCTCGATCAGCTCCTTCAGCATCAATCCAAGCTCGAAGCCAGGCCGCTTCCAAGGGAGAAAGCCCATCTCATCGCCATAAATCTCCCGCGTCAGCCGCTCAGAATCCTCAGCCGCCGCGACTGCAATCACCGCGTCGGAGTGCATGTGCGACACCGCTGCGAAAGGCACCAAAGCATGGAGCGGCGTGTCAATTGAAGGAGCTGCGGGGTTCAGATTGAAGACGCACTGCCCATAGAGCGGCACAATCTCATCCTCATGCATCTTCTGCGCGTGGTAGCGATCCTCCAGACCGAGCACTTTGCTCTGATAGAGCGATGCGAAGTTCGCCCGCTTCGCGCTCCCCAAGTCGCCTCCCGACGCCTTGACCCAAAGAACCTCGACCGAATCTCCGGTCGAGGGGTCAGTCATGGAGGCTTTATACGAGGTATTTCCACCTCCAAAATTGGTCACCCGGGGGTCGGACCCGAGC
>JAEYWW010000112.1 GCA_023428805.1 Armatimonadota bacterium
CTCATGGCCAGAGTGCGTGCAGGGGAAGTCCGTCGAGTTCGGGCCAGCCACGCCAGAGGTTCAAATTCTGAACCGCCTGACCGGATCCGCCCTTGAGAAGATTGTCAATTGCGATGAAGACCGCTGATTCTCGCTCATCCCCGGAAACGCCGATCAGCACCCGGCACGTGCCGACAACCGCGCCCATGTTGACGGGGCCTTCTTGGACGTGAATGAGCGGCTTGCCCTCAAAAAATGACTGATATGTCTGATAGGTCATGCCTGCTCCCCTTGGAATCACCGTGGTGATGTGAATGCCGCGGGCAACCGGGGCCGAGTGGGGAACAAAGGAATAGCTGAACTTGGCCCCGCGCTCCTCCAGAAGCTGATCCACCTCGCCCGTATGCTGATGAGCGAGGGGCTTGTAGGCGGTGAATCCGGTCATCCTCAGCGAATGATGAACTCCTGGGGATGGCTGAATGCCGCTTCCGCTCGATCCCGTAATGCCAAAGCAGGAAACTTGATCTTCCTCCGTCAGGAGATCCGCAAGCGGGGCGAGAGTCAGGTTGAGGGCGGTGGCGAAGCATCCCGGGCAGGCGACTAACCTCGCGTTCGGCGGGGGGCCTCCTGTAAGCTCGGGCAGCGCATAGACCGCTTCATTCAAAAGCCCGTCGTATGGCGCCGCCTTGCCGTACCATCGCTCTGCCTGCTGCGGAGTCCGCAATCGGAAGTCGCTTCCAAGGTCGAAGACGGGTGTTCCGCGCTCCAGCAATTCATAGGCCGCATCCGCGCTTCTGCCGTGCGGAAGGGCGAGAAAGACAACATCACAACGCGCGGAGAGCACGTCGGCGATGGGCTCTTCGATCAGAATGTCGAGATCAAATCCCGGGCGGACCTGGCGCATGGTCTTGCCCGCAGATTCTCCGCCCGCCAGCATGGCGATTTCGGCGCGCGGATGGCTGGCGAGAAGGCGCACCAACTCCGCGCCCATGAACCCGCTGGCTCCGACCACACCCACTCTCATGCCGTCACTCCAAGAGAGTCTTCGACCAGGCTCAGAAGCTTGTCGGGCTCGCGGATCACATTGGCGGCAGGGATGCCGAGCGATTCGAGCTTGGCGACACCTGCGAGGTTGTCGGTGGCTGGTCCGGTGACGCAGGAGATGGGGATGCTTCGCTTTTGAAGATGCTCCACTCCGGCCCATCCGCCGATCAGATCGTTTGCGGCCAGCACGGCGGCGGTGGTGCGTTGGCAGAAGTGTTCGTCATCCAGGATTTCATCCACTCCGTAGGCCCCCATCAATCCGTCGCCCAATTCCAGCACCACGGCATCTGGTCCGTCCGCCATCAGGTGATCGACAAGGGAGGACGCAATGGCGGGCATATCCGTTCGGAACGCCGTCGAAGGCACTCCGCAATCCAAGAACGACAGGCTCAGCGCGGCCCCGTAGTCACGGAAGGCCAGCGGGTCACGCAGCGCCCCAACTCCAGTCGCTTTTCCCGCATGCACCGTCAATCCGCGCGCGCTCAAACGCCGGATGACCGTTGCGGCGGCGGTGGATTTGCCCGAATTCATGCAGGTCCCGGCAACTACGAGGAGCGGACAGGATGCGCTCTCGGCAGGTGTGTCCAGTGCGTAGTCGGCCAGAGCGGCAGGCCTGCCTTTCAACAACGGCGTGCCGATGACTTCCAGCCGGATTGGTTCTCCCAACCCCACCATCTCGCCCTCGGAAACCCCGATCA
Source organism: Armatimonadota bacterium (assembly GCA_023428805.1). Lineage (GTDB taxonomy): Bacteria > Armatimonadota > Fimbriimonadia > Fimbriimonadales > Fimbriimonadaceae > JAEYWW01. Next base: position 1,722 of record JAEYWW010000112.1, read on the forward strand.
CGCCTCCCATGTTCAGAAGATGAAGCTCATCGCCGTTGGCCAATGAAGAAGGCACACGACCGGAGAAGCCGCGCAGGGCGGCCCGGTTGCCGAGGATTCCGACAATCAAATCTCCGGGAACCAGCTTGGAGAGGCGTCCGTTTTCAAGTTCAAGATCGCCGTAATGCCCGCGAGCGGACAGAACCCGGCAGACAACGGCGGCTCCCTCGCGGCACTCCGGCTCGGGTCGCACGTTGAGATAGGGGCCGAATTGGAAGGGAAAGCAGGCTCCCGCGATTTTGTCAGGCCGAATTCTCAAGGTCAGCGTGGTCATGGACTCATCGGCGCGATTCGGCTCGGCGCTGAGGGCGAAGGACGACCGTCAGACGAGAATACCAGTTCAACCTTCCCGGCCTACGCCCGCCAATGGAAGGTGGGGCAGAAGCTCGTCGAGGCTGGTGATGATGATGTCCGGCTCGGGCGCCCCGCCCGGAAGTTCCTCGGGTCTGCCCGTGCGGCTGCTCATGGGCACATCCGTCGGCCTTCTCACCCATGCGCTGCGCCATCCGGTGCGGATCGCAGGTTGAAGATCGTGGCGGTAGCTGTTTCCAACCATGAGAATTTCCTCAGCGGGGCAGGCCATCAGTTCCTGTCCGCGCCGCATGACGGCGGGGTTGGGCTTGCCCATCAGCATCTCTCCCTCGATCAGGATCGGATCGAAATAGTGGCCGACGCCCAGCTTTTCAATCTCCTCGCGCTGGACATCCGCCGGCCCGTTCGTGATGAGGCCCAGCTTGTATCGCCCATGCAGGGCATCGAGGACTTGGATCACCTCGTCGAATAGAATGAGAGCGGCCTGCCGTTCGACCGCATAGGTCATCCCAATTTCCAGTGCAAGCTGGCGGTCGTAGATGCCGATTCGCTCCAGTGTGCGGCGCATGAGCTCGGTGCGGGTGGACTCACCGTTCCGGCAATACTTGGTGTACCACGCAGTGCCCGAAATCTCCGAGCCGAAGGTACGGAACTCCTCCGCCCAGTGCTGGATCATCTGATCGGGAGTTCGCCCATGCTCCGAGTGAGCTTCGAAGGCGCGGCGCAACGCGACGTTCGCTGCGGTCCAATATCCGCAAAGGGTGTCGTCCAGATCGAAGAAGATCGCCTTTACCGGCTCGAACATCGCTCATGCCATTATAGCGAGTGGAACATCGCGCATTTCAGCAGAAAACCCGCGCCCATCACATTGTGCCCAGGCTTGCGAGCCACTCTCTGGAGTCAAGTGGATG
>JAEYWW010000127.1 GCA_023428805.1 Armatimonadota bacterium
GTCTTCATCACCGCGGGCATGGGCGGTGGAACGGGCACAGGCGCCGCGCCCGTCGTGGCTGATCTCGCCCGTGAACTGGGTGCGGTCACCGTCGGAATCGTCACCAAGCCTTTCAGTTTTGAAGGTCGCCGCCGATCCAACCTGGCCGACAACGGCCTCTCCGCCATGATCGGTCGCGTGGACACGATGATCGTGATTCCGAACGATCGCCTGATGGACGTGGCCGAGCGGCGAACCAGCTTCCTCGACGCATTCCGCATGGCCGATGACGTTCTCCGCCAGGGCGTCCAGGGCATCAGCGACATCATCACGATTCCCGGCCAGATCAACGTTGACTTTGCCGACGTCAAGGCCGTCATGCAGAACGCGGGTCCCGCGCTCATGGGAATCGGCTACGGAGTGGGCGAGCACCGCGCGCTTCAGGCCGCCCAGCAGGCGACAGCCAGCCCGCTTCTGGAGCAGACCATCTTCGGCGCGCGCGGCCTGCTGGTCAACATCACCAGCGGGGAAGACCTCACTCTGGCCGAAGTCAGCGAGGCGATGGACTACATCCACGGCCTCTGCGACGCCGAGGAAGCGAACATCTTCTTCGGAACCGTGGTGGATGCCGCGATGGAAGGCGAGGTCCGCATCACGGTCCTGGCGACTGGATTCGATCCCGAAACTGCCCGGATGCGCGTGGATCGAGCCATCGAGCGTGAAGAATTTCCGACCAGCCGCCGCGAGGAACCGGTGGTCGAAGAACCGATCATCCGCAGCGAGGAGCGTCCGGTCATCCGACCCGTCAAGCCCCGCATTGATCCCAAGGAAATCTGGGATCAGGGCAAGAGGAATCTGGGAGGCGAGGACGTCTATGACGACACCGAAATCGACATCCCCGCGTTCCTGCGCGATCACCGCAAGCGCAAGAACGACGACGACTGATCTTGTTTGAAACGTTGGACCAGAACAGCCCGATCACTTTTGATCGGGCTGTTCTGCTTGCTTGCGAAGATGCTCTTCCCAAGCGGACGCCCTCATGCCAAATGTCCAGTTGGGAGCCAATTTTTCGCCGGACATCCGGTTGAAAGCTTCGGGGACTCGGCCCACAATCATGATGTTGGCGGCGCCCATCATTTCGGCTTCCAGCACAAATCCATCGCGTTCTGTCACAAGAATTGGTTCGTATTCCCACCTGCCCAGTCTCTGAAAGCGCTTTGCGGAGAATTCTTCGGTTGTGGGCAATCTTCCTTGCGTGTCAAAAAAGCCCAGGATGTAGCTTTCGTTGATCTGCCCTTCGCGAACTTCCTGTCTCACCAGAGTTGCCTGCCAGACTTCCATGAGGGGGATGCTTGCAAACAAGGTGAATGGTGAAATGCAGAATGCCGCCGTCCTCACCCACCAAAACCTGCGTTTTTTGAGCTCGACATCGCGCCTGTCTCGGACCAATCGAACAACCGCAAAGACAAGCAGCATCAAAGAAAGCTGGGGCACGCCCAACATAACCAGGCATCCAAAGAGACCAACAAACTCCAATCGCAGCCAAAAGAAGGTCATCAAGGTGGGCAGCAAAACGAGGCAGAAGATGGGCAGGAAATAATCGAATATCCTCCACTTTCGATCTGAAACCCGCGCGTCCATAGTTTTCATTCTACGTTTGATTGTTGGCTACCGGGGGCCCGGTATGTCCGCCTTCTCCTTCAGGTGGAGTTCCCACAAGTAAGCTCGGCTTCCGTCTGTCCAGTTGGATGAGAAGAGCGGCTTACGTCTGGTTCAAACGAATCCGGCACACGGCAAAGTTCATTCTTGGCCTTGAATGTGCCCGGCAGTTGCGCGCAAAGGGTGAAGCCATCGCGATGATCGATGAAGTAGGGCTTGTATATCCACCTGCCGATGGTTCGGGAATTCAAATCCGCTGACGGAGGCAAATGCCCATCCTTCCCGTAGTGGGCGAGGATCGTTGCTTCCAGTTTTTGGCCTTCCTTGAGGAGTAGGTGGGAGCCTCCGTCCGTGACAAGCGCCGTCAATCCCAGGCTGACCACGAAGAGCAGGGGTGAGCTGCAGAAGAGAGCCGTCTTCACCCACCAATTTTTCTGGGCACGAAGCTCGCTGTCCCGCAGATCATTGATGAGCCGAATCACGGACCAGAAGAGTAGAACAAAGACGATGGGATAGAAGAGGCACACGAAAATGAACAGAAATGAAAGCGATACCGAGTTTTCCAGCCATGCCGCCAGAACAAGCAACGGCAGAAAAGCAGGCAGAGAGCCGGGATGACGATGTCGCTCCAACGGACATACGGAACCCTGGTCATCTTCCTACTGCACGTGAAACTCGGGCGCGGCGACCATCAAACGAAGACCCTCGGTCAACTGCCACGAAACCCATTCTTCGTTCGCAAAGCTTCCTTTGAGGTTGTTCTTCTCGAAGTAGGCCGCCAGAGTTGCCCGGGATTCCGCAGACAATCGAGCATCGAAGAACTCGCAGAAAGCCGTCACCTGCTCGGCGGGAGTCTTTTCGGCGAAGGGACGCATATAGGCGACCATCGTGAGCGTCGGGCCGTCGGGAGCCCACTTGTCGGGGTTTTTGGAGACCTGCTTGTAGGTCATGATGCCTCGGAACTGCATCCGGCGGACCATCGTGTTCTCATTCGCCCAAGCCGCGCCCCATTTCCAACCGTCTACGTCGTCGGGAAAGAATAGGTTCATTCCCATCAGTCCGATCCAGTAAATGAGGCCATTGAATTGATAGAATGCCTCTTGCTCCAATGGCTTCTCGTATCTCTCGCCAAATTTGATTTTCTGACGAAGATGGTGATCTGTCGCCATGGCACGGCAGATTCCAAGCGCATAGTCGACGGGATTCTTGACCACGCCCTGCTTGGCGCGTTCGCTCCAGAACTCGGGCAGGCCGACGAACTCCCGCAGGATCGCCGCGATGTTGCCGTCGGTCTTCTTCCAGATTCCCGCAAACTTCTCCTGGAGGGAATCTTCGGGAGCCTCATAGACGAAGAACTCCCAGAGCTTGCCGCAGATATGTCGTCCGGTGCGCGGATCAGCGGCGAGTTTGTCGAGAACTTGGAACCCGTCGAGTTTGCCCGACCAGCCGAGCATCTTCTTTTCGCCCGCATCAATCTGCGTTGGGAATATGGCGAAGACTCCGAACGGCTGCTCATGGGTCTCCATGTAGTGCAGTTTCGCGTCGGAAGTCGCCTCCATCTCCCAGTAGGTGTTGAGATACCCCCACCCGGTGAAGGAACGGGCGACTTCGCGGATGTCGGACTCGCTGTAGTTGCCGATCCCCAGGGTATAGAGCTCCAGCAGTTCGCGGCCAAAGTTTTCGTTGGGCGTCTTCTTGCCGATGATGCGCACATCCAGATACTTGAGAAAGGCGGGCTGGGTGACAACGGCACGCAGGATGTCTCGGAAATTCCCGAACGGGTTGGATCGAAGAGCGCGAAGATAGTCAAGCATCATCAGCCCGTCCTCAACCTTCGCATCGCTCACCGCAAAATGGTCGTGCCAGAAGACCACCAGCCGCTCCTGAAGCGCATTGGGGTTGAGAAGCATTTGAGCGGCCCACCACACACGGAATCGGTAGCTGGCCGGCTCTGCCTCCTCGCCGCCCTCCTTGTAGGCGCAGCGGAAAGGATGGATGTCCACCTCAGGGAACTGGGTTGTCAAGGTTGTGACGAGCTTCTTTTCATCCAGCGATTTGAGTCGTTCGATTTCCGCAAATGTCGCTCCGTAGCCAAATTTACGGAGAATGTGCGCCCGCCTTTCATCAATCAACATGACCGCCGCCCCTTGCTCGCAACGAAAATCCTGCTCGCGAGTAAATTGATGATAGCGGAACTGCGATGAAGAAAAGCACGCTTTGGAAAGGAATTGCTCTGACGGTGGCCGTCGTGATCGCCTTCTTCCTTGTCTGGAAGCTGATCGCCTTCCTCGCCGTCTTCGCCGTCAAGTTCGCATTGACCGCCCTGATCGTGGGCGGCGTGGGATACCTGATCTACCGCGCCGTTGCAAAATCATCCCGCTCTCTGCCGGGACGTGACCGCACGCCATT
>JAEYWW010000184.1 GCA_023428805.1 Armatimonadota bacterium
GAGCGGTCCGGGGAGGCCTGCACCTCGGGAGAGGTGCACCACCGCGCCGCGCGAAGGTTTGGAGTGCGGCGAGGCCATCGCCGCTTTCCTTTGCGGCGGAGCCGCCCCCGCTGTTCTGGATCGAAGAGCAGGTAGCCGCCTCCGGCGGAAGGGAAAGCGGTCATATCTGACCGCACTCCATGGGCTGTGTGGAGTGCGGCGAGGCTGCAAGGTCAGTCCATCGCAAGGGCCAATGTCTGAACCAGGCGATGCGCTTCTTCGGGGGTGTTGTAATGCACCGCGCTGACGCGGACCAAGCCCGGGTCTCCGGCGACCCCCAAGGCCTCGCACAGGCGCAGGGAGTACATATGCCCATGACGGATGCCGAAATCGCGCTCATTGACTTTGGCGGAGATTTCGTGAGAGGGCTTCGACTGATGCGCGAAGCTGATCGTGGGATGGCGGTCGGAGCTGAATTCGGTTGGTCCGACCAAACGCACGTCTTCACGGCTGTTCAAAAACTCCAGCAGAATCCGCGTCACGGGCTCCTCCAGCCGCTTCATCTGGGCGAATCCGTTGACGACTGTCTCCCGATTCACTTCCGAACTCCCCGCAAGAAAGCGAAGGTATTCGCCCAACGCCAGCACTCCCGCGAGAGCTTCGTAGGAGACGCATCCGAGTTCGAACTTGGTCGGGATCTGGTCGCGCGGGATGAAGACGTGATTGGGGCCTTCGAGTTCAAGCCAAGCCTCCCGCTTGCCCCACATTCCCGCGATATGGGGGCCGTACACCTTGTAGTTGCTGAAAACGCAGAAGTCGGCATCCCACGCCTGAACATCCATCGCCTGGTGGCTCGCATAGGCGACCGCATCCACCACCACACGGGCTCCAGCCCGATGGGCCATATCCGCAATCTGGCGGACGGGCATCGTGTCGCCAAGGAGATTGCTGGTCACGGGGAAGGCGACGATCTTTGTGCGCTCTGAGAGCAGTGATTGAAGTTCATCGAGGCTTGAGGCGCCCGTCTTCGGATCAACTCCCCAGAACTTGACCACCATTCCCTCTCGTTCGAGCATCGCCCAAGGGGTGGCGTTCGCCTCGTGGTTGGCGACCGAAACGACGACCTCATCCCCGGGCCGCAGCGCCCGGCGGAAGCATCCGGCCAGCATGTGCGTGAGGGCGGTTGTCGAAGGCCCGATGGCCGCATCGCCCAAGCCTCCACCATTGAAGAGCACGTTGTAGAACGCCCGCGCATCCCGCGCGACTTTCGAGCATCGCGCCGAGTGCTCGTAGCTTGAGCCAAACTGGACGTAGCTTTCCTGCATGAAACGCGTCATCGCGTCGATGACACACTGAGGCACCTGCGATCCGCCGGCATTTTCAAAGAAGCCAAACCCCGACTTGAGGGCCGGGAATTGGGCGCGGACAAGCTCGTGGGAGAGCGCGGCGAGATGCGCGGACATGGGTGCATTGTGGCACCCATGCCTCCCGGTCTCAGCGATTCGCCTGCTGGCTGGAGGCTTTGCGGAAGCGCGCGAGTTCCTTGTCGCCACGGGAAAGGATCATCTCGCCGTCGCGCACGGTGACCTTGGTGACCTTTCCGAGCGTGTCTCGAAACTCTGATTCGAGCGCCATCTGCTCCTCGCTCCCGGCCATCAGGGTTTGGAATCCGAAGTCGATCTGGATGTCCGAACCCGTGAGCTTGTAGTCGCCGCCGTAGGTGTTCACGCCCGTCGTGCCTCCGACCCCGCCCTTATCTTTGTACAAATGAATCGTGGGGCGTTTGTTGGGACCTTCCAGAGTTCGACCATTGATCGCGAAAAGCTCCCAGGTGACATCCTCGACTTGGGGCTGAGTCATAGCCGCTTTGACGAGGGTGACATCGACCTTGTTCTTGCCGTTGTTGATGACCATGACCGCCTCCCGTGACTCTAAGAGAAGATTGTCGCCGCTCCGAATTTCAAACCGAAGTCCGTACTTGCTTTGCTTGTTCACGAGATCAGAGTCATAGGGGAGTCGGAAGGAGATCGGCACTTGACGCCCGTTGAGCCTGATCGTCTGTTCCACCCAGCTTGTGCGGTCGGAACCAGCGAATTCGTCAAGCGCGATGGTCAAGGTGGCTTCGGTGGGGAGGGCGATTTTCTCACGATAGGCGACAGTGCCTTCAAGATGCTTGAAATTGGCCAGCGCGACGGACATCAGAATCGGCGTGATCATGCCTCCTTTGACGTGTTCGTACTGGAGTGATTCCTGCAGGGCTTGGGACTGCGAGGATGGGTTGCGGGGCTGGCTTAGCCTGCATGTGGCTTCTTTCTCGAGAAACCGCAGATTGCACAGATAAGGCGCAGATACCCGCAGATTGAATCCTCAAATATCTGCGGTTCAAGTGATTCCAGGGCGTTCTGTCAGCGCACGCAGGGCTAGACGTCAGAGTGCTCCGCTTCAGCGGGGCTTTCGGATTCCCGCACTTCAGTGCGCGCATCCCTCGTGTAATGAGTTCTGTTCTGAAGAGTTGTAAAGACGGTGATATCAGCCGCACTCCACGACTTTTTTGCATTCAATACAATTTCTGCACAACTTCATATAAAATATGCACGTGATCGAGGATTTCTCGCGCTATGTGGTCGCGAATCCGCAGGATGAGTTGTGGGGGGCGTATTCAACGGGGGTCGGCATGGCTCTGATTCCTGCAGGTGTGGCTTATCCTCCACGCCGTCATCCCGTCGATCACATGTTCTCGTGGGAGGAGGGGCGGATTCTGCAGGCGTTCCAGGTGCTCCACATTTCCCAGGGGAGCGGGGAGTTTGAGTCTGCGAGCTTCCGCAGAACCCGGGTCGTTGCCGGGGACCTCTTCATCCTCTTCCCCGGCGAGTGGCACCGATACCAGCCCGACGCCGATACCGGGTGGACGGAAGATTGGCTGGAACTGAACGGCGAGGCGGTTCATCGCCTGGCACGAAACCAGATCATCAGTCCCGAAAGCCCGTTCTACCGGATCGGCCTGAGCCCGGAGATCGGTTCGCTTTTCGCGCAGTGCCGACGCCTGGCTGACCAGCAGCCGCCCGAATTTTCAAGCGCGATGGGGCTACTCGGGCTTCAGATCATCAGCTTGTCGATTCGCCTGCAGGAAGGAATGACACG
>JAEYWW010000051.1 GCA_023428805.1 Armatimonadota bacterium
CCCATCGCGACTCTTGTCCAGAAGCTGATCGAACTCGCGCCCCGCCATTCGCTCTTTGCGGAACTGGCTCCGGGCGCATCCACAGCCAACCCGCATCTTTCCGCAGACCAAGCCGACTTCTACGCAAAGAGGTTTCCTGATCTCAGCTTGGATGAGATTGCCAAGCGAGTCGCGCGGCCTTCGGCCTGACGCATGACCATCGTGACAGATACGCACGAGACACAACCATGGCATTGACCACACCTTTTGAAACCTATGAGCGACCCGGATTGGTGGTCGCCTATCGCATGAGCAATGTGAAAATCTACAAGGGAGCGGCGGTCGGACTGAACACCTCCGGCCATGCGATCCCCATGACCCACGCGACCGCGAACTTGAAGTTCATCGGCATCGCCAACGAAACCGTCGACAACTCTGGCGGCAGCGCGGGCGGCAAGTCGATCAGCATCACCAAGAGCGGATCGTTTGTCTTCAAATCTGCCAGCGGGTTCACCCCTGCCCAGACCAACGTCGGCGCGGCTGCCTACTGCAGCTCCGACTGGGAAGTCGTGGCCTCTGCCGGAGGCCTCACGAACACCTACCAACTCGGAACCATCGTCGCTGTCGAAGCGACGAGCACGGCCCAGGCCGGCGTTCGAGTGCGGATCGACAACTACACCGTATGACTTTCTGTCGTCGGGGGGCGGTCAAGCTGCCTGCGAGACAGCCCCAACTTGACGACAGTCTGACGATTTTTCAACACCACTATGCCACTCACAAAATCAGACATTCCGGAGCTTCTGTTGCCGGGCTTAAAGACAGAATTCGAACTCGCCTATCGGGCGGAAGTCAGCGACAGCATCGCCGAGAAGCTGGCGACCGTCGTGAACACCTCCATGCCGATCCAGAAGTATGCCTGGCTCGGCGCGACCCCTCCCATGCGGGAATTTGTGGATGAGCGCCGCCCGAGCGGGCTTTCCGCCAAAGCCGTGACCATTGAAGACAAGGTCTTCGAATCCAGCATCTCGGTGGATCGACGCGCCATCGAAGACGACCAGCTCGACCTGATCCGCCTGCGGGTCCGGGAGCTTGCCAACCGGGTCAGCGCGCATCGTCATCAGCTTGTGGTGGATGCGTTGATCGCGGGGACGTCGCAGGCATCCTATGATGGCGCGGCATTCTTCAGCGACTCTCATCCCGATCACGGCGGCGCATCCGCGAGCAACTTGATCGACGATGCTTTGAGCGCAGAAACTCTTGCGGCAGCGATCAGCGCGATGATGGGGTTCAGCGACGAAGCGGGCATCCCACTCGGGATCACGCCGGACACCTTGGTCGTCGGGCCAACGCAGATGTGGTCCGCGATCGAGCTTGTCGAAAGCCCGGTGGTTGTCCACAAGGGCGGGATCGACGGCAGCGGTCCGACCGACTACGCCAACGCCTTCCAGGGCATTCTCAAGGTTGTCGTGAGCCCGTATGTTCGCGGCGATGCCGAGGACAACTGGTATCTGCTCGACACGAAGCGGCCGATCAAGGGCATCATCCTCCAACAGCGGGAAGACGTTCCGGTCGAGTTCACCGCGCTGGAAGCGGCTTCCGGCGGAGAATCCGCGTGGATGCGCGACCGTTATCACTACGGCGTCCGCGCCCGATACAACACCGGATACGGGCTCTGGCAGGCCGCTCTGGCGGGCGTGCCGGGATGACGCCGGAACAGGTGACGACCGCCGGGGCGATCTGCGGCTCGGCCCTCGCCGCCGTCAAGATGATCCTGGCCGCCCAAGGACGGCTCAATGACCGCTTCGCCGCCCTGCTGGAAGAGAATCTCCGCCAGCAGGCGGAGACGCTTCAGAGCTTTCGGACTTCCATCGAGAGCCTCAACGCCAGCGTTCGGGAGACCGGGCAGGCTGTCCTGAGAGCGACGGAGAGGCTCGTGACATTCCGGGAGGACGAGCATGGTGCTTGAACTCGATCTGCAGGACATCAAGGATGCGGCGGGAATCGGAGATGACCTGCTGGACGATGTGATCGAACGCCTGATCGCCCGCTGGCAGCCGGTGATCGAAGCTGACATCGCCCCATCGTTTTTGTCGGATGAGGCGATTCAGCCGGTTTTGATTTTCGCGCTGACAGACATCCTCGCCGGAGAAGTGGTCGGTGTCGCGGCCCGCCGGAGCCATGCAACCGCGCCGGAAAGCTGGGCGCGGCTGGAGGAGGGAGTCAGGAGTCCCGATGTCTCGGGCGACCCTTTTCGGCTCGCGCAACGAGGCTGGCGGCGGCTCACCCCCTACCTGCAGCCAGACGCCCGCAGGACGCACGGCGTCCTGGTCGGTGACTCCGCCCTGCCGAGCGAGAAGGCTTGGTGAGGTTTTGATATGCGCCCTTTCTCCTGCGGGAGAAAGGGTTTTTTGGAGTGCGGTCAGACATGACCGCTTTCACTTCCGCCGGAGGCGGCTTCCTGCTCTTCGATCCAGAGCAACGAGGGCGGCTCCGCCGCAGGTGAAAGCGGCGATATCTCGCTGCACTCCATGACTACCTCTTGTCGGAGTGCTCGACCTGGGTCGAGCTCTGGAGTGAGCACCTTGGTGCTCCGTGCTGCGCGATGAGCCCGCTCCCAAGCTGGGTGTTCAGGAGCAACACAGATCCTTGCACCTCTGGAGAGGTGCAAGGACCATGCGGGCGTGCACGGATTGTCACCCCCTAGAGCACGTTTCGGGGGTCGGTGAGGTGGCCGGTAAGGGCGGTGGCGGCGGCGGTGAGAGGGCTCACGAGGTGAGTCCTGGAGCCGGGGCCTTGGCGACCTTCGTAGGGGCGGTTGGAAGTCGATGCGCTGCGCTGTTCCGGGCGAAGAATGTCGCCGTTCATGCCGAGGCACATCGAACATCCGGCGCGGTGCCACTCGAATCCGGCGTTTTTGAACACCTCATCCAAACCTTCCTGCTCCGCCTGCTCGCGGACGGCCGCACTGCCGGGAACGACCATCGCGCGGACGCCCATCGCCACTTTTTGTCCCCGCACAACAGTCGCCGCCTCGCGCAGATCTTCAATGCGGGCGTTGGTGCAGGAGCCGATGAAGACGGTATTGATTTCGAGGTCGCAGACGGGCATTCCGGGCTTGAGGCCCATGTACATCTGGGCCCGCTCCTCGCTCTTGTCGTGTGGCTCAGGGATGGCTCCATCAATATCCACGGTCATCGCGGGGGTCGTGCCCCAGCTCACCTGGGGTTTGAGTGCGTTGACATCCAGTTCTTCCAGGCGGTCAAAACTCGCACCTTCGTCGGTCGGGAGCGTCATGGAATACGCGACCATTTCCCGGAAGGCGTCGCCCTTCGGCGCGTAGGGGCGGTCTTCGGCGGCGATGTATTCAAAGGTGATTTCGTCCGGCGCGATCATGCCTGCGCGTGCGCCCATTTCAATGGACATATTGCAGACGGTGAGCCGACCGCTCATCGGGAGCGCGCGGATCGCGTCGCCCATGTATTCGACCACGTAGCCCGTCCCGCCGCCCGCGCCGAGTTTGCGGATGATGGCGAGGATGATGTCTTTTGCCGTCACTCCTTCACCCAATTTTCCGGTGCAGTGGACGCCCAGCGTCTTCGGCTTGTTGGGATAGCGGAGGGTTTGGGTGGCGAGGACGTGCTCGACCTCGGTTGTGCCGATGCCGAAGGCGAGCGCCCCGAATGCGCCATGCGTCGAGGTGTGGCTGTCGCCGCAGACCATGGTCAAGCCCGGCAGGGTCAACCCGAGCTGGGGGCCGATGATGTGGACGATGCCCTGGCGGGGGTCGTTGTAGCCGAACAAGGGCACGCCGAACTCCTTCGCATTCCGATCAAGAGCCGCAAGCTGCTGGCCGCTCAGAGTGCTTTCATCAATCGGACGTCCGTCGGTGGGAACATTGTGGTCAACGGTCGCGAAGGTGAGATCGGGGCGGCGGACAGGGCGGCCTTTTTCTCGGAGGCCGTCGAAAGCCTGGGGCGATGTCACTTCATGAACCAGATGGCGGTCGATGTAGAGCAGGGCGCCCCCGCCGGGAAGTTCGGAGACCACGTGCTGATCCCAAACTTTCTCAAACAGGGTTTTCGGCATAACTGCCTCTATTCTACTGGCTGCAAAGGTCCGTCGTTCTGATAGACAGATGTCTTATAAGACCTATACGGCGTATGCTTGTAGTAAGAGTGCCCCCGTCCACGCACGAACAGTATATCAAGGAGAAGCTGAGCCAGCTTCCCGCTTCGCCCGGATGCTACATCTATCGCAGCGAACGGGGTGACGTGCTGTATGTGGGCAAGGCGATCAGCCTCAAGAACCGGGTGCGGAGCTACTTCCAGAAGAGCGCCAAGCATGGTCCCCGCATCGCCCGATTGGTGGCGCGGGTCTGCGACATCGAGTGGATCGTGGTTGACAGCGAGGTGGAGGCTCTGGTGCTGGAGTGCAACCTCATCAAGGAGCATCGCCCGCCTTATAATGTGCGTCTTCGAGACGACAAGAGCTACCCCTATATCACGATCACCAAGGAGAATTTCCCCCGTGTCCTCTTCACTCGGAATCCGAAGAGGGGGAAGGGGAAGACATTTGGACCCTACACGTCGGCCTATTCAGTTCGGGAGACGCTTGGATTGCTGCACAAGGTGTTTCCGTTGATCCCCTGCGGCAAATCCTGGAGCGGAAAAGCGGAGCAGCGGCCCTGCCTCTACTATCATCTTGGGCAATGCCTGGCTCCCTGTGCGGGTTTGGCTGACAAGCAGGAGTACGCTCAAGTTCTGGGCGAGGTTGAGCGTTTTCTGCAGGGCAAAGAGGCCGGAGTTCTCTCCGACCTGCGTCGGCAGATGGACGAGATGGCGGAGAGCCTGGAGTTCGAGAAGGCTGCGGCAATCCGGGACAAGATTCAGGCTCTTGAGCACACTCTCGAGCGGCAGAAGGTGCTGATGGACGACGGCCAAGACCGTGATGTGATCGCGGTGGTCAAGGACGAGCGGGGCGCTGCGATCCAGATGCTTTATGTGCGCGGCGGGAGGCTGATCGGCCAGAGATCGTTCGTCTTGGATGGTTCCAGCGAGGCGGCACCGACCGAGGCGGTGCAGGAATTTGTCAAGCAGTATTACGCCGACGTGCCGGAGATTCCGCGCGAGATTCTGCTTCCGGTGGAGATCGAGGAAAGGAATATTGTTCAGCAGTGGCTGCGGGGAAGGAAAGGTTCCGCAGTTTCGGTCGAAGTTCCGCAGGGTGGCGAGCGGATGCGTCTGGTTGACTTGGCGGCGCAGAACGCGGAGCAGGCTTTGAAGACCCTTCAGCTTGAGGCAGAGCAGAAGGAGCAGTGGGCGGAGCAGGCGATTTCGGAACTGTCGGAGGCGATCTCGCTGCCGACCCCCGCGC
>JAEYWW010000235.1 GCA_023428805.1 Armatimonadota bacterium
GGTGGTGCACCTCTCCAGAGGTGCAATTCTGCAGACCCCTCCGGCCTATGGAGTGCGGTCAGAAATGGCCGCGTTCAATTCCGCCGCAGGCGGTTGCCTGCTTTCGGTCCAGAACAGCGAGGGCGACTCCGTCGCAGGTGAAAGCGGCGATATCTCGCCGCACTCCAAATGAATACACGGCAGAGGCAACCATATTCAGAAGATTCCAGCTCACCCTTCACAGCCCTCCCTCAAGCTGCAGGATCGCTTCATAATATTTGGCTATGAGCCCTCAGTCCATGGTTGATGCCTCACGATCACGCGTCCTCGTGCTGGATGGCGCTATGGGAACCATGTTTCAGAGGCTGGGGCTGAGCGAAGACGACTATCGCCGCGGGCACTTCGAGAGTCATCCCACTCCGCTCAAGGGCGCGCACGATCTGCTCTGCATGACCCGCCCCGATGTGGTCCAGAACGTTCATGAACAGTATCTGGAAGCCGGCTCGGACATCATCGAAACAAACACCTTCAGCGGCACGACTTTGGGGCTCGCCGACTATGATTTGACTCATGCGGTGCGCGATTTGAACCTCGCGGCGGCAGAATGCGCCCGGAGAGCGGCGGACAAATACTCCACTCCCGAACGACCCCGCTGGGTGGCGGGAAGCATCGGGCCGACCAACCGCACCGCTTCCCTTTCGCCCGATGTCAACCGTCCAGGATTCCGCGCCGTCACTTTTTGGGATCTGAAAGTCGCCTATCGCGAGCAGGCCGAAGCGCTGCTGGATGGAGGTGTGGACTGCCTGCTGATCGAGACAGTCTTCGACACTTTGAACTTGAAGGCCGCGCTTTTCGCCATCGACGAGGTCTTCGACGAGCGCGGCGCGAAGGTTCCGCTCTGGGTCAGCGGAACGATCACCGACGCCAGCGGCCGCACGCTGAGCGGGCAGACCGTCGGCGCGTTCTGGACGAGCATCGAACACGCCGATCTCTTCTGTGTCGGCCTCAACTGCGCCCTCGGCGCGGCCCAGCTCCGCCCCTATCTCGCGGAGCTGTCGGGGCTGGCTTCCTGCGCGATTTCAGCCTATCCCAACGCGGGTCTTCCCAACGAGATGGGCGAATACGATCAGACGCCGGAAGAGATGAGCGACCTCGTCGCCGAATACGCTCAATCTGGCATGGTCAATGTGGTCGGCGGATGCTGCGGCTCCACGCCCGACCACATCCGCCTGATCGCGGAGAAAGTTGCCGGACTGAGCGTCCGGCAGGCCGCGTAAGCTCAGTTCTCGTCCGATTTCACCGAATCCGGAATCTCGACCTTCTGGCCGGATTTGATTCCGAGTTCCTTGAAGATGCCCGCCTTGAACTCGATGGCGTACTTGGCGTTGCCGTTGCTGGAGTAGTCGGTGACCTCATCGCGGGCCTTCATCGTGTAGGTTTTGATGATCGCCTTGCGCTCGTTCACGTACATGATGTCGAGCGGGACGAGGGTGTTGCGCATCCAAAATTTGAGGGGCTGAGCGTCTCGGAAGACGAAGACCATGGCGTCGGTCTTCTTGAAATCCTGGTCCTCCAGGAACATCATCCCTTCCTGCCGCTTGAGCTCGGTGTCCATCACCCATGCGTCGAATTCGTGCTTGCCATTGACCTTGATCTTGACTCGCTGGAGGTCGTCAACCTGGAACATGCGGTTGGGGTTGTTCCGATGAGTCTCCTTCTCCTGACCGGTCGTTGCCGCGCCACCTGAGCCGCCTGAGGTCGATGACTGGCTGACCTCGTTCGGAGATGTCGGCTCTGGGGCCGCAGGAGTCTGGGTTGCGGGAGCTTGGCACCCGGCCAAAAGCAGAAGAAGGGCGGCGTTCATGGCGATCCAAATACTCTGACGTTTCATGGCGTTAGGGAGTGACAGGCTTCGGGGCAAAGCTCGACCACTCTTTCTCAAATTCATTGATCTTTTCAACATGGCGGAGGGTGGTCCCCGCCAGATCTTCGCCTGCCAAAAGCTGCTCCTTGGTGGCGGGCGAGATATCGAAATGGAACTCTTCCCTATTCAAAATCACCTTCTGCCGAGGCAGGTCAATGGTGACCTCTGCTCCGCTCCCGGCGGTCACCAGCTTGGCGTGCTGCTCTTCGGGCAGTTCCGCAAGGAGCAGCCCGCAGTTGCCCGCGTTTCCGCGAAAGATGTCGCTGTAGCCCGGAGAATCCGCGAGCTTCTTGGCGATGACCGCCTGGAATCCCGCCTGTTGAATCGCCCAAACTGCGTGTTCCCGCGAGGAGCCGCATCCGAAATTGGTTCCGGCGACCAGAACCGATGCGCCCTGCGCCTCCGGCTGATCCAGCGGGAAATCGCCACCGCGAACATCATTGAACAGAAGCTCGCCGTAGCCGAACCGCGACACGCGGCTCAAGAATCTCGCCGGAATAATCCGATCCGTGTCCACCTGGTCCGCCGCGTAGACCGCGATCCGCCCCGTGTGAACGTTGAAGCCTGACATGGCTTCATTGTGACACCTTCGGCCTAGCCAAAGAAAAAGGCTCCGATCAATGACCGGAGCCTTTGGTGTCCAAAGACAACCTCAGCAGGAGATTTCGTGGACGTGGCAGATGCCGCTGAGGGCATTCCAGAGGGCGTCGGCGACTTCGCGGCAGGCCGCAATCGCCTTCTCCTGCTCCTCCACCGGAAGGGCCTGGATGCGCTCGGCAAGCAGAGCCATCTCGTGCACGTCGTCGCAGTGGACGGCAAAATACGGATGCGCTTCGATGGGAAGCTGCTGATAGTGGTCCTGCAGGCCCTTGAGCTTGGAGGTCGAGGTGTGCGGCTGCTGGGCCTCAAAGGCGTAGAGTCCGCCCATCGATTCGGCCACGTTGTCGAAGTTGCGGTTGGCTGCATCCACCAGAGCCTTCACTTCGGGGACCTTCGCTTCGTCGCCGATCTTGGTTCCGAGAGCGCCCGCGAACTCCTGCCAGAGTTCGGCGTGGTTGTCCTCTTCGGCGGCGATGGCGGTGTCGCCGTGGGCCGCCCAACCCTTGCTGATCGTGCGGATGAACGCGCCGTACTCCTCGGCATAAGTCTTGAGTGCGGGCACGGGGAGGGTGCCGTTGCTCCAGGCCTGATAAAACGGATGCTCAAGCAAATTCTTGCTGGCCACAATTTCGTCCAATCGCTCGCGAATCGTCATTTTCTTGGAATAGCTCCACCATGACTTTACACCAGATCGCGCGATTCGTTCCACCTGGAACGGAAATTGATCCCAGAGCGGCCTGCTCCGGGATCAATTCGGGCTTCGTCAGACTGTCGCGCGCAGGGTGCGGTCCACGCGGTCGATGATTTCGTCGATCAGCTCTTCTTCGATCACGATGGGCGGAGTGAAGCGGAAGGTGCGGTGGCGGGTTTCCTTGGTGAGGATGCCGTTGGCGACGAGATTGGCGGACATCTTCTTGCTGTCCACGCTGTCGTCCACCTCAAGACCGACCAGAAGGCCGCGATGGCGGACATCCTTGATCTGCGGATAGTCGAGCTTCCGGAGACCCGCCGCGAGACGGTCGCCCAACCGCTCGGATCGGCCCGCGTAGTCGTGGACTTCCAT
>JAEYWW010000286.1 GCA_023428805.1 Armatimonadota bacterium
TGGTTCAACCCTTCGACATTCTCCGCAAACGCCTGACTGACATCGAGGAGATCTATGAGCTTCTTGAGATGGAGGCCAATGAAGACTTCGAAAAGGAAAATGACGCCAGCGCAGTCACATTCCTCAAGGACCTTGACGAATACGAACTGCAGACCCTTCTGAGCGGCGAGCACGACGGCGCCAACGCGATCGTCGAAATCAACGCGGGAGCGGGCGGCACCGAAGCCTGCGACTGGGCGGATATGCTCTATCGCCTCTACACCCGCTGGGCGGCACGCAAGGGCTACAAGGTCAACGTCCTCAGCGTCACCGAAGGCGAAGTCACCGGCTACCGAAGTGTCCAGTATCAGCTCGTCGGCAACAACGCCTACGGCTACATGAAGGCCGAGAACGGCGTCCACCGCCTCGTCCGCATCTCACCCTACGACGCTGCGGCTCGACGTCACACCAGCTTTGTCAAGGTCGAGGTTCTGCCGGAAGTTGAACATACAGAAGTTCAGATTGACCCCGACGACTTGAAGGTGGAGACGCTTCGTGCAGGCGGGGCGGGCGGGCAGCACGTCAACAAGACAGAATCAGCCGTCCGCATCACTCACATTCCGACAGGCATCGCGGTCTTTGCGCAGTCCGAGCGAAGCCAGCACCAGAACCGCGATTCGGCGATGACCGTCCTCGTTGCCAGACTTGCGGAAATTCATCGGCGCAGCGAGGAAGCCAAGATCAAGGCCCTCAAAGGCGATACCGGTCCGGCAGAGTGGGGACGCCAGATTCGCTCCTATGTGATGCAGCCCTACACCATGGTCAAGGATCACCGGACCGGCCACGAAACGGGCAACGTGATCGCGGTCATGGATGGCGACATCGACGGATTCATCGAAGCCTATCTTCGACGGCCTGCGACGGGCGAAGACGAATTCATCGAATAGCGCCGCCCTAGCTCGGACAGGCACCCTCTCAATTTGAACCTGAGAGGGTGCCTTTTATGACCTCTTATCTTTTTCCTACCTGCGCTTGCGCCTCTCTTACGCCCACCTGACGATCTCAAGAGTTTAATGATTTGAACAGGAGCAGAACAATGATTCGCACCGCCTCAATGGACTTGGCCCGTCACGCAATCGACGCCGCTCGCGACGCCATCTGCAAGACGCCGCCGGCAAGCGCACAGAAGCATAAGAGCTACAAAAAGAACGTTCTTCTTTTCTCAGGCATGACGCTCGCAGCTACGGTGGTCGGAACCCTGGCCTACAGCGTGCTCAAGCGGGCCATCCAGGACAACAAGGAATACAAGGACTGGCGGCGATCAGACGCCAAGCTCGACGAAACGCTGGAAAGCACGTTCGATGCGAGCGACGCCGTCGCCAAGTACTGACGATTTTATCAACAAGCCCAATCCCCCAAGCCCTCGTCCTTTGTGGCGGGGGCTACCCATTTGCGGAGCCGGGCGGCAGCATGTCACGCGCATTGCCGATGTGGGCGAGCTGAAGGGATGGCTCATTGCGCCTCTGCCCCGCGAGCGCCCACTGGAGTTCAAGCGTCCCCGCCCAGAACCGGGCGCGATCAATGAAGAACCGGGCCTCGGGATAAGCAGTCAACACCATGCGGGTCAAAGTTTCGCCGTACTGGACTATCAGGAATGCGATGTCGATGGCAGGATCGCCCAATCCCACTGTCCCAAAATCGATCACACCCGCCAGCTTCACCAGCAACGGATCATAAAGAATGTGATAGACGCCCAGATCGCCGTGGATGATCGCAGGCTCGAAATCCAGGCTGATCTCTCCCCGAAGGACAGTTCCGAAGTGCTGCTCCACCCATTCTCTTTGGTAAGGCAGCATCGAGGGATAAAGATCGCTCCGCACCTGCTCCAGCAACGCCTGCCAATTCTCGAGCGACCGATAGGTGTCCGACGGCAGAAATCCCGCCTCAATGGCGGGTTCCAGTGGGATCGAATGGAGCTGCCGCAGCATCTCGCCCAAGGCTCCCAGCACCGCGCGTCTCGGAACGAGGGCGAGTCTTTGAAGCTGAACCGGCGTGAGGGGCACGCCGATCAAGTAGGGGTAATAACCGATGTCGTCCGCAGGCAGAGTCAGTTCCGGAAGCGGGCCGTCCACATGCCGCCGGATGAAATCCAGCAGCTTGGCCTCTTCCTGCTGTCGGGCAACTGCCCGTTCATCCCTCGGAAATCGGAAGACATGGTCGTCTCCGACAAGCATCACATCGTTCTCGGTGCCATCCGGGACGAGTTCGGCAAGCTCCAAATCCAATTCAGGCCGAATCGCATGGATGCGATCGACCAGTTCCTGCCAGCGGGTCGGCATCAGCGCTGCTTGGCTCCGATGGATGCCTGGCCTTTCAAAACCATGCTATCGAACTCAGGAAGCGCGCGATCGAACGAGGTGACAATGCCTTTCAAAATGTCGCCCGACGAGCCTGCCTGGATGTTCTGATCAAGCACCAGGAACGGGTCGCCCTCCGCATCGAGATAGCAGAAAGCCTGGTCGGAAACCGAGTTGTAGGCATTCACATCGACCAGTTTCGGAGCGGAAGTGAGGTCCCATCCCGCACTCAACCGCCATGTCCCCGGCTGGCCCCCGGTCGTGGGGGTGTTATTTTTCTGTACCGGTGTGTTTTTAAAA
>JAEYWW010000300.1 GCA_023428805.1 Armatimonadota bacterium
CATGTCATGGAGTGCGCGATCATCCATGTCGCGCTTTGTCCTGCGCGGCTTGCCGCGCCCTCCTTGTGGTGCACCTATCCCGAGTGCTAGCCTTTGGAAGATGGACGCAGGCTGCGCTCGATCAGCCATGCGCGATGCGGCGCACTGAAGTGCGTGAATCCGAGAGCCCCTCTGAAGCGGAGCGGTCCGGGGCGGATGTCTCCGGCCTGGGAGGGAGACGAGCCTCGCGGGAGCCCGGCCTCCATTCGTAGATTTCCCTGGAGGGCCGAACTCCCGTGAGGCCGTGCCCGCTTCCAGTCCTTTTCAAAATACACTCCATCGCGCTAAAGCACCAAGGTGCTCACTCCAGAGCTCGACCCAGGTCGAGCACTCCGACAGACCTGCACCTCTGGAGAGGTGCACCACCCGGTGGCGGATCATGTCATGGAGTGCGGCGAGACATCGCCGCTTTCCCTTGCGGCGGAGCCGCCCTCGTTGTTCTGGATCGAAGAGCGACAGGCCGCCTCCGGCGGAAGTGAAAGTGGTCATGTCTGACCGCACTCCAGAGGGCCAATGTCCTGGGCTACTTTTTGAAGAGTGAGCCCAGGATTCCCCTTACCAGTTGATTCGTCACCTGCCGACCAAGGGAAGAGGCGGCGCTGCGCGTGGCTGATTTCACCGCGGCTTCGATCACGGTGTCGCTTCGCCGCGCCGGAGCCTTGCGTTGGCGGGGTTCGGGGGCATCTCTTTGAACTCGGGTGGAGCCGCCTTTCTGCGGTCGAGCGCGGGTTGCACCGTAGTCGTATCCTCCTCCTGTCGGCTGGACGGGGGGCGCCTCGACATTCGCCTGGGCTTCGGCCTGTGCCCGCTTGGTCAGAAGCTCGTAGGCGCTTTCGCGGTCGATCTGCTTGTCGTATTGCCCGCTGACGGGGCTTCCGTTTCTGGCCTGCTGGAGCACATTCGGCTCTGCGGGGCCGAGGCGGCTGGCGGGAGGGCGGATCAAAGTTTTCTGAACTTCGCAGGGGATGCCCTTTTCGTCCAAAGTGGACACGAGCGCCTCGCCGACTCCGAGTTGGGTGATGACCTCTTCTGTGTTGAAGGCGGGGTTGACGCGGAAGGTCTGCGCCGCCGCCCGCACCGCCTTCTGATCGCGCGGAGTGAATGCGCGGAGGGCGTGCTGGACCCGGTTGCCGAGCTGACCGAGCACCGAATCGGGAATGTCCAGCGGATTCTGGGTGACGAAATAGACACCGACCCCCTTCGAGCGGATGAGCCGGACAACCTGCTCGACCTTCTCGATGAGCGCCTTGGGCGCGTCGCTGAAGAGGAGATGGGCTTCGTCGAAGAAGAAGACCATCTTCGGCTTGTCCAGGTCGCCGACTTCGGGAAGCTCCTCGAAAAGTTCGCTGAGCAGCCAGAGGAGAAAGGTGGAATAGAGCCGCGGATTCTGCATCAGCTTGTCCGCCGCGAGGATCGAGATGATCCCGCGCCCATTG
Organism: Armatimonadota bacterium; assembly: GCA_023428805.1. GTDB lineage: Bacteria > Armatimonadota > Fimbriimonadia > Fimbriimonadales > Fimbriimonadaceae > JAEYWW01. The sequence goes on from JAEYWW010000300.1 coordinate 1,476, forward strand.
GTGCTGGTCCGCATCAGGTCGGAGAGCTGGAGCGCTGGCTCGCCGAAGAAATCCTCCGCTCCCTGCTGTTCCAGCACGAGCAGAGCTCGCTGAATCGCGCCGACACTGGCCGAACTGACGAGTCCGTACTCGTTCTGCAACTCCTTCGCGTTGTCGCCGATGTAGGCGAGCATGGCCCGCAGATCTTTGAGGTCGAGAAGCAGCAGTCCCTGCTCGTCCGCAACCTTGAAGGCGATGTTGAGCGCGCCTTCCTGGGCTTCGGTGAGATTGAGGAGCCGTGACAGAAGAAGCGGCCCCATCTCGCTGATCGTCGCCCTGAGCCTATGCCCTTTTTCGCCGAAGACATCCCAGAAGATGCAGGGGCAGGTGTCGTAGATGTAGGGATCAAGCCCGATCTGCTGGGCGCGGGCTTCGAGTTTTGGGTTTCCACCTCCGGCCTGGCAGAGCCCGGTCAGGTCGCCCTTGACATCGGCCATGAACACAGGGACACCGAGCAGCGAGAACTGCTCGGCGAGGATTTGAAGGGTGACGGTCTTTCCGGTTCCGGTCGCGCCCGCAATCAGGCCGTGGCGGTTGGCGTACTTGCTCAGAAGCTCCACCTTCCGATCCGAAAAGCCCACAAACAACGTGTCGCGCATGCTTGGGCGCAAGCATACCGAGGAAGCGTTTGCTTCCTTTCATGATGTGGGGATAAGCAGAGCCGCAAGCGGCTCACTCCAGAGCGGTCGCAAGCGACGCGCACTCCAATCAGTCAACGGAGACGACTTGCTTGCCGAACCACTGCTTCCAAATTTCGACGGTGGCGAATCCCTCTTTGACTTCGGGGAGTTCGTCGAATTGAGCCTTGAGCTTGGCATGATCCAGTTCTCGGGAGTAGAGAATCTGCCAGACGTCGCCTTCATGGAGCACATACCAGCCGCCGATCTGGGCAGGTTTGGCGACTCCCATGATTGATCTGACCGTCGCTCGTTCTTTTATCCAGCGATCCGTTCCGGTGAGGGCGTTGAGTTTGTCTGCGCGCTTGATGAGAATGCAGGCGACTTCCTCAATGCCCTCCGGGTCAAGGTCGGTTGAACGCAGCGCGAGCATTGCCGTGCAGGGAGACGCGTTGAGCTTCATGAAGCCGCCCGTCACATAGGGGTCGCGGGTGAAGAGGCTGGGCAATTCATCCCGACTCTTGGCCGTCACGAGGACGATGCCGCGCTTCTTGGTCGATGGATCCTGCATCGGGCCGGCGGCGAAGAGCTTCTTTTCGCCGTGGAGAAGCTGAAAGTTCTCAATGTGCTTCATCTGCATCTCCTGGACTTTGTCTTCCGCCGTCGCCTTGCGGTCGCCGGTCTCCAGGAAGATCCACCACAGTTGTTGACCCGGCTCTTGGTGTGCGGTGGCCGCGAGCATGGACAGCAATCCGAAGAGAACCGTGCAGATCAAATACTTCATGAGGAAATCTTACTTGATTGCTCACCTAAGAAGTTGCAAGGTGTTTAGGATTCGGCGACTTCGTTCTTCTTCGCCCGCTGCGCCAAGAGATGCCCGGCAAGGAGAGAGCCTGCCGTAATGAGAGCGATGATGATTGCGATCGCGTCTGGATAGAGCTTGAAGCCCTTTGTCGCCATCGAAGAAGCAAATCGACCGATGAGAAGAAGACAGATCACCAAGGCGGGAATGTATCCGAGGCGTGGATTCTTCAGCGACACAAACATGCAGATCAGCAAGAGGAGCCCTGATCCGCCAGCGGCAATGAGCGAGGCGGGAGAGGCCGTGTGGCCCTCCGATGGGAAAAAGTAAGCCTGGATTCCCATCCCCATGATAGTCAAACCAGCCAGTGCCAGCACCCAACGCGGCCACGTCATAGGTTCAACGTTACCTGAGCAGGTCCAGAATGGCTTGGGGATTGAAGGGCTTTTGGAGCGTGGGATACGAGGGAGGATTCCCGCTGTCATCGTCACCGTCAGCATCGCGGATTGTGATGATCTTGGTGCGGGGGCAGTGAGCGTGGACAAATGAGATGATTTGCTCAACCTCGTTCGATGTCAATCCATCATGGTCGAGCAGAAGACAGTCGTAGACTGCATCGCTCAATTTGAGAATGCATTGCTCGGCGTCGAAAGCCGAATCAACCTTTTGCCCAAGCCTCTCCAGATTTACTCGTATCAAGCGTTCAATGTGCCGAGCGGGGATGCAGAGGAGGATGCGGAGCGCGGTTTCAAGCACGAAGAATACTCCGCAATTCTTGGGGGTTGATCGGCTTTTCCAAGACAAAGTCTGCTCCGTGGTGATACAGTTCGAAGATTTCGCGATCACCGCATTGCTCAGATAATGCGATCACGGGAAAGCCATCCCCATTCACGTCGCTCCGCAGCCATTGGAGGAATTCAGCGGAGTCCTTCGATCTGCAGCTCAGCAGCGACAGGTGGATGGTGCCCAGGGAGAGCGCCTGTTTGGCTTCTCTCAAGTTGGATGCCAAAGTCACCTTGACATCCCAGGTTTGAATCAGTTTGGTCAACGATTCGCCGTATCCCGCATCCTGCGCATAAATCAGGACATGCAGGTTCATCGGTGTTCCTGCCGCCACAGCCGTCGCGATCATGACTTCATGATACGATGAATAAGGCTTATAGAACGCCCGGAAAAGACCATCCCGGTACCCTGACAGGCATGAAACTCTGCCGCTTTGAACTGCTCGAAGACCCGGGATCACTCCGCTCGGGCCTCTATTACGACAATCGGGTCTACGAAACCCAGGGCCTGGAGGCGGCGGGCGTTCATGAGCCGGGGACGATCAGGCTCTATCCTCCTCTCGGACCCTGCCCATCCCTCCGCTTCTTCGACATTGCCATCGACAACCAGGGGCAGAAGATGCTCCATTACAGCTATGGCAACGCGGCCACGCTCTACGGCCCCAATGCGCAATACACGCTTCCGGAAGAGCAGGTCGAGTGGGATTTCGAGGTTCGGGTGGTGGCGGCAACCTCGGATAAAGGAGCGCAGATTGGCCAGGATGAGGCTCCGAAATTCATCCTTGGCTACTCCATCATGCTCGTCTTGATCGCGGCTGATCAGGCCGAACGGGAGAGCCAGCTTGGACTTCCGCCCGCCGCGTCTCGGGACACAGCGATCTTCTTCGGCCCCTTTGTCGTGACGGCGGATGAGCTTGCCGACACCGCCGCGCGGGAGGCGGAGACGCACTACATCTGGCGGTATGAGATCAAGGTGAACGACGAGACAGTCGCCCGTGGGAGCAACGATGCCGGGTTTGGAACCGCGCAGATGCTTGAGCTTGCGAGCCGCCGAGCGGAGGTTGTGCCGGGCGAGCTTTTCGCCTTTCCGCCCCTGGAGAAGCAGCCGCTCGACCTGACCGCGCTGGGCCGGGGGTTGGTGCCGGAAGACAAGATCACCTGCACCATCGAAGGTTTGGGAACCCTGGTTGCGCGCTTCGCCTAACAGGTCTCCGCAATTCGTTCAAATAGCAGAGGAAAGTTGATGTCTGCGTTCATTTCTCGGTTGACCTTGTCGTAGGCATGGTCGCCCATTTCTGCCGCTTGTTGAGGGTTCTCCAGCAGGCTGCGAATTGATGAGATGAAGCCATCCTCGTCCGTTGGTCGGTGCAGGAATCCAGTCACCCGATCATCAATCAGATCGGGCACGCCGCCTGTGATCGAAGAGATGGCTGGGATGCCGAGAGCGGCGGCTTCCGCGATCACCCATCCCGACATATCCTTCTGAGTTGGATGTACAAGCACTCTTGCTGATGGCAGGATGTCTTTGACAACGACTTCATTAGGTGTCCACCCATGCCAGACCACGTTCGGTCCGATTTCAAATCCTCCGGGCGACTTGGGCCCGACGATGTGGAGTTCCGCGTCTTGAAAATGCTCATGATGCCACCGCAGGAGCTTGTCGCCTCCTTTTCGGACGAAATCGCCACCGATGAAGACGATGCGCGGAGGAATTGCTGACATGCGGGCAAGCTGGTCAGGCACTTCCAAGCTGGGGGGCATCAGAAACGTCTTTTCCGAAGGAGTGTTGTAGTCTTGAACGGCGGAATCAACCGCCCAGTGGCTCAGACCCGCGACTAGGCTTGCCTTCTCAAACATCTCCTTTTCGAGTGCAATTTGACTGCTTGTTGATGCGGCGAAGTCATCTCTGTCGCAGACTGACCGTGTCGCATCAATCATCAGCGAGAAGGGAATTACAGGGCTCCGATTTGCCCAATGAAGGGCGAGGGACTGCGTCGCGCAGTGAACATGGTCCGGCTTGCTGTGCTCAACCCATGCTTCGAACTGGCTTTTCCAGCATGCTGAAGTGACTTTGAAGCCATCGAGGATGTTCAGTCGTCGGAACACCTTCTCCGGCAACTTGGTCGGAACGCGGTGCAGGATTCCTTCGATCTTGTCTTGGCGGGCAAGCTGCTTTTCGAGGTGAAGCGCATACGTCTTCCATCCCAGAGCCTGGGTCACCAGGAAGAGGACGCGCGGTTTGCTCACGACTCAATTATAGGAAGGCAGACGATCAAGCACAAGGATACGCTTGGGGTACGGGGCCTCTGCGACAATCGAATCGTTGAGGATTGCCATGACTCATCCACTTTTGAAATCGATCGCCCTGACATCCTGTGCGCTTGCCTGCGCGAGTGCTTTCGCGCAGACGAAGCCCCCCGCGGAGACGGTCGAGCTTCGCGATCCGGTCGAGGATGCCTATACGGTCAAGCTGCCGAAGGGGTGGAACAACCGAACCTATTCCGCACGTGCGTATGACACACACCGCATGGTGTCGCTGACGGTCAGCCCGAATGGCGACACCGTGATCTTCTACGGCGACCCCAGCCTGCCGAACTACTACGTGCCGGAATACGCCCACGAAATGACCTACTATTTCGCGCAGTTGAACCCCCTGATCAAGATCGAATCTTATCGTCCGGCCAAGCAGTTCATTTCGGAGTATGCCAAGCGCAAGTTCGGCAGCCTCCCCGACTTCAAACTCTCGAATGTTGAGGACGATCCGGAAACAGCGGGGAAGGCGTTCTTGGCTTTTCAAAAAGCGGGGCTGAACGTCGAGGCGACCTGCGCCAAGGCCCAGTTCAGCTTCACGGACAAAGGGGTCAAGATGAATGCCTTCCTGATGCTGATGGTCGCGTTCAACGGCACAGGCTATACCGTTGATGTGGGAGGGATTTCGACGAAGGGAAGCACGAAGGACTTCGAGCCAACGCTGGTTTCGATCCGAAACTCCGTCAAGATGAACCCCAAGTGGCAGGCCCAACAGCAGCAGCTCCATGAACAGCGCATGGCGCAGATTCAGGCCCACACCCAGATGATGATCCAGCAGCACGGCAAGAACATGGCGCTGATTCAGGCAAGCGCGGAGCGGCATCAGCAGCGCATGCAGTCAATCTGGGCCGCCAATGACGCCAGCATGGCGAACTACTGGCAGAAGTCAGCGGCCAATGATCTGCAGCACCAGAACTTCATCAACTACATCAACAACGAAAACACCGTTGTGACTTCAACCGGCAAGACATTCCAGGTGGATGACAGCTATCAGAGGTACTTCTGGAACAAGCACACCAATTCCTACATCGGCGGCCAAAGCAACTGGGATTTGGAAACTCTGCGTCAAATGGGTCTGAACCCTGACGACTACGAGGAAGTCAAGATCAGGAAGAAGTAGCTTTTGTCGCAAACGGCAGGCTGGATCAGTCCTTCGCGTCAAACGCTTCGTATTCGATGTCGCTGACCGACCAGCCGCCGTCGATGCGGAGGACCTGGCCTGTCATGTAGCCAAGCGACCCTTTGGCGAGCAGGGAGACGGCTTCGGCGACCTCGTCTGCCTCGGCGACCCTCCCGATGGGGAGGCGCTGATTGACCAGACGAAGCCGATCCCCGACCAGGGTATGACGGTTCATCTCGGTGAAGGTGAAGCCAGGAGCGACGGCGTTGACGAGGATGCCGTGGCGTCCAAGTTCCAGAGCGGAGTTTCGAGTCAGTGATTCGATGGCGGCTTTGCTGGCGGCGTAGGCCGTGCGGTGGTATCCCCCCAAGATGGCATGGCCCGAGGTGATGTTGATGACCCGGCCTTGAATGCCTGAATCGATCATTTGGCGGGCGGCGATCTGAGTGCCGTGGAAGGCTCCGCGCAGATTCACTTCCAGCACGCGCCACCATTCATCCGGTTCGCTGTCGAGAAGGTCTTTGCGGAGGATGATGCCTGCATTGTTGACCAGCACATCAATGCCGCCCATCTCGTCCAATGCGAGGGCAAAAGCCAGTTCCATTTGTCCCCGATCCGAGACATCGGCAGTTGTGGAGCAGCCTGCGGGCTCCGGCCAGGATTGGTCGATGCCGAAAACGGTCATGCCCTCCCGGGCGAGGCG
>JAEYWW010000315.1 GCA_023428805.1 Armatimonadota bacterium
GGGTGGACATCCGCAAAGTGGGTTCAGCGGGCCAGGGCGCGCTCAACGAAATCAATGGCTGGGTCAAGGACAAGACCAAGGGGCGTATCCCCAAAATCCTCGATGAGCTCGACAAAAAAGAGATGATCGTCATCGCGAATGCGATCACCCTCGATGCCCGCTGGGAGACCGAATTTGATCCCGGCGATACCCGCTCTGCCCCATTTCAATCTGCCCGGGGAGAGGTCAACGTGCCGCTCATGCGCGGCAAAGCTCAAAGAAGCGTCTCTACTGATGATTGGACCGCGGCCGCACTCGACTTCCGAGGCTCCTCCCTCGAAGCAATTTTCGTGCTTCCCAATCCCGACGAAAAGGTCGCGGCGATGCTCCAGCGATGGGACGAGAACGATTTTTCCAAGATGCGGGCATCTTTGAAGCCCTCCGAATCCAGTCTTTATCTGCCCAAATTCAGCGTGCGCCAGCAGCTCGACATCAGGCCTCTGCTGGAGAAAATCGGCGCGGGAGGCCTCCTCAGATCACCGAATGACCTCCGCTACATGTCGGTCGAACTCCAGGGCGATTACTCCATCAGCCAATTCGTGCAGGAGACCATGGCGGAGTTTGATGAGGCGGGCGCGAAGGCCGCCTCTGCAACCGCAACCGAGGTCAAATCTGAAGCCCCAGCAAGTGATAAAATTGTGTTCGACCGTCCATTCGCTTGGTTCGTCGTCGAAAAGAAGAGTGGAGTGATTCTTCTGGCGGGCAATTATCAGGGTGATTGAAAGCAAGGTTGTTTGGTAGACTCATCCTCGTGAACGTCCCGAGCGATCTGAAGTACACCAAGAGCCATGAATGGGTCCGTGTGGAGGGCGATATCGCCACCATCGGCATCACCGACCACGCGCAGAGCGAGTTGGGAGACATTGTCTATGTCGATCTCCCGACCCCGGGTCGCGCCCTCCAGGGCTCCGAATCGTTCGGGACTGTCGAAAGCGTGAAGACGGTCTCCGATGTCTACTCCCCCGTCGCAGGCGAAGTGGTCGAGGTCAACCCCTCCCTTGGCGCACAAGCGGAACTGGTCAACACCGATCCTTATGGCGGCGGCTGGATGATCAAAATCAAGCTGAGCGACCCCTCCTCTGCGGATTCGCTCCTGGACGCCAGCGGATACGAGTCCAGCCTGGACTGAAAAGAACATCCTGAACTCAAGCCTGCTTCCCAATCTTCGGGAAGCAGGCTTTGCTTTTCTCTGGCGGAGCCTCCGCATCTTCAAATGGACATAATCCTTCTTGAGTGACCAGAGACGAGTTCGAGAAGGCTGCACGAGATGCCCAGGCATTGGCGAAGACGAATCTAAGCGAGTACGAGAAGTCGCTCGTCCGCCTCATCAATCGTGGCCGGATCGCGTTGTGGGCATATGTCTGCATCTGCCTGCTGTTGAGCCTTGGCCTGATCGTATTGCTGATCCTTCTTCGGGGCAGCGGCATCGTCTGGCTAGCCGCAGGGCTGTTCTTTCTCCTGGGGACGGCCTTCACCATCATCCGGTCGCTCACGGTCGCTCCGCCAAAAGAAAAGGGGATCAGCGTCACGCGTGAAGATGCACCCCGCCTTTGGCAGATGACAGACGAGGTGCGCGAGAAGCTGAACTCTCCCCACATTGATGAAATTCTCATCAATCACACGGACAACGCATTTGCGGTCGAGAGAAAGCGATTCGGAAAGCGCCGCTTCAGCATCATTCTTGGGCTGCCGCAGCTGATCCACATGCCCCCGGACGACCTCCGTGCGCTTCTCGGGCATGAACTGGCGCACCACGTGGGCGGAGATGCGGGCCAGTCGATGCAGATTTACCGCGCTTCGCATGGATGGCAGACGGCATTGGCCACCACCAGCGGTCAAAAGCTCCTGAGCGGCCCCGTGCGCTGGTACGCGTCCAAGTATCTGCCCAAGCTGGAGGCTGTCACCCTGGTGCAGAGCCGCCGCTGTGAGGAGATTGCGGACCGGCTTGCCGGAGTGGCCAGTTCCCATTCTGCGGTGATTCGGATGACGGCGAGGCCGCGGCTCTCATCCTGCGCCAATTGGAACGATCTCTGCCAGGAGATCATGGCCCAGCCGACAATGGAAAATTGCAGAGGCTTCTATCAGAAGAGCCTCGACGCTTCCAAAGCGGTCTCCGAAGAAGACAATCGGCGTGAAATCACAGAAGAGTTGAAGGAGGAAACCACTCTGACCGACACGCATCCGCGGCTCAACGATCGCCTGAAGGCATTGGGGGTCGCAGACCCGCGCAATCCGGAATGGATCGCTCGCGCAGCCAAGGAAATCACCTCATCCCTGGATTCATCGGCTCTGGAGTGGATATTCGAGGAGAACATGGAAGCCTGGCTGGCAAAGTTCGACGCTGATCTAGCCAGCAACTTTGATATGGCTGCTCATCGCGAATCAGAGAATTTTCGGGTTGTCGAACTCTCCCGAGTCGCAGAGGTGGACCGTGGCTCATGGATCCCCTACCACTTTGAAAAGATGGCGAGCCTGATCGGATCTCAGAACTATTCCCAGGCGCTGCAGACCGTTGATGACGGCCTCGCCAAGTTCCCCGGCAACACTCGCCTTCTTTATATCAAAGCCTCACTCCTCTCGGAACGCAGACCCGAGGAAGCCCTCGTCATTCTGGAAGATATCGCGGAGAAGGACATTCTGCGTCGCGGCTGGGGAATCGAAGCTCGCCTGTATTGCCTCAACCGCCTCCACCGCACTCAGGACGCTTATGATTTGAACTGGCAATGGGAACAGGAGTCGAAGGAGTGGTCGATGAAGATGGATGCCTGGCTATACTTTGAGAACCCGGAGTGGTTTCAGGAGATCGAACCTGATGCAGAGGCATGGGAGGCAGTGAAGCGTGTGCAGGATGCGAACCAATACAACGGCCGTGCCTTCGCGCTCCAAAAGATGAACCCGGGCACAGATTTTCAACCCAAGTATGTTGTTTTTGAACTTGATCAGCGCACTTTTGAATGGTCAGAAACACACAAAGAAAAGTTCATGTCACTGCTCCAATCCATCCCAGAACTGAATATTGGGGGCTGGTGGGCTGCCTTCAGCGTCAAAGGGAGTCCAGTCCAAAACTACCTTCGCAAGAGGAAGCCAAAGCACTTCGCTGAGTTCAGGAAGAAGAAAGGCTAAACGTTCGCCGCCTCTCGGGTCGCCCGATGATTCCAGCCGCTCAGCACGAGCCTTTCGTTTGGATGGGCGACTCCCGGTTCCACGTCATCATCTCCGGCGTGAAGCTGAATGAGCACCGTTTTGCGGACCTTGTCGGAACGGTTGGGCTGTGAGCCGTGGACGGTCAGGTAGTGGAAGAACACGACATCCCCCGCTTTGGCCGTCGCCGGAGTCGCTCCATCAAGGGGATATTTCTCATCAAACTCGGCATCATGGCCGCTGGAGCCGCCCATCCGCCCTTCTTTGTGCGAGCCTGGATAGAAGCGCAGACACCCCATGTCATCGTCTGCATCCGAAACATGAATCACGGCCGCCAGCATTGTGTCCTTGAGAGTCGGAAAATACGGCCAATCCTGGTGCATCGGGAAGGGCGCGCCCTTCTCGGCCGGCTTCTGGAAGAGCTTGCTGTGATGCAGGATCACGTCGTCTCCGAGCAATTCTCGAGTCGCCTGAAGAAACTGTTCCGAGAGGAATGCCCGCATCCATGCGGCTGAATACTGCTGGACATTGTGGGTGTGGATCACCACCGTGTCGGATGCGCCCAGTCGATCCGCCGCATCCCATTTCGCGTTGACCTCTTCCCCGCTGGCCGTCAACTGCTGGACAATCCGATCAAAATCCGACTGCATTTCTCGAAGCTGTGAACCAGAGAAAACGCCCCGCACATGGGCGTAGCCGTTTTCGTCGAAAAACTGCTTGAGAGGCGTCATAGCCCTATTCTCCATATCTCGCTCCGCCCTCGCATGAGACGTTTTGAGGCGATCTTCGTAGTGCCATACGATGCGCTACAGCGCAGTTGGTGAATGAGATGATGACCACGACACTTTTGGCTCTCGCCATCGCCGCCCCCGTCGGCTTTGACAACCATGTCCAGGTGAATATTCCCAAGCTCGCGAAGGCGGGAAATGTCCGCGCCGCCATGCCCGATCTGGACCTTTTCCTTTCCAATACAGACAATGAGCAGTTCTATTTTGCCGAGCTCAAGATGGGCCAGTTGAACGTCGAAGCCAAGAGCGGAAAAGTCGCGTTCATCCATGTCGCTTCCGAAGATTTCCGCTCGGACTGGCGCGCAGCTTTGCCGAAAGTTGGCTTGAGCGCAAGCAACGTGACAACTGAGAAGGTCGCCAGCGATCCCAAGGGCGAAATGCTGTGGCTGAAGAACATCAAAGGCATCCCCAAGGGAATGCCTGTCTGCTGGGTGCCAGGTTCGCTCTATGTCGGCCAAAAACTGGACTGACAACCCGCTTTGCCTTGCCTGATTC
>JAEYWW010000388.1 GCA_023428805.1 Armatimonadota bacterium
CTCTACAACCTCACGGGCAGCACTCGGATCCTTCTTTGCGGGTCTTGGCCCACGGCCTCCGCCACCAGCCGTCGGCCTTCGATCACCTGATGCTGGATTTTCCGGGTTCGCGCATCGGCTGGCCCGAGTTCAATCGGCTTTCCGGTCGAAAGAACCTGCTCCACCGCTTGATTCGCCTCCGCGATTGCGGCGGTCTCCAGGTCCTTGTCCCGCCCCCTGCCCCGAAGCGCGTCATCCAGCGCCGAAGCGATCTGGCTGAAGGTGTTCGACTTGACCACGAAGGTGGGAATCGAGCGCGGCAGGTCGCGCAGCTTGTTCGGCTTGTTCTGCACCGTGCTCCGAATGGCGATGACCGCGTCGGCCTGGGTGATGTCGTTGGTGATCAGTGCGGCGGCCTTCCGCTCCCGAATCGCCCTTTCCAAGCGGGTTCGGGCGATTCCGTAGGGATACACGCGCACCATTCCCTTCCCCGCATCGGTTGAACCGCCTTCCGGCTTGCGTTCGCTCTTTTCTTCGCGCGGCAGTTCCTCCTGGGGTTGGGGTCGATGCGCGAGGGATGGAAACCGCTCGTTGAACCCGGGGTCCTGCATCTCGGGAGCTTCCTCCCGCTGCACAACCTCCATCTGCCCCTGCCCGGTCCGGACCCGGATTTCGGGACGCGGAGCGACCCCACGCAGAAGCAGATCAACCGTCTTCTGCACGTTGTGATGCACGGCCAGCCGGTCGAAGTCGAGCAGTTCGACCACGACATCGAATGTCGGCGGGGCCTTGCGTTCGAGAACTGTCTTCTGCGTTCCTCGCCTCTTCGCCTCGTCATCGCTGAGGGTGACCGCCTGAATGCCGCCGATCAGATCGGCGAGCGACGGGTTGAGCATCAGGTTTTCGAGGTTGCCGCCGTGGGCAGTGCCGATAAGCTGAACGCCGCGTTCGCCGATGGTTCGCGCCGCCATCGCCTCAGCTTCGTTGCCGATCTCGTCGATCACGATGACTTCGGGCATGTGGTTTTCGACCGCCTCGATCATCACGTTGTGCTGCAGGCTCGGCGTCGGAACCTGCATTCTTCGTGCGGAGCCAACTGCCGGGTGCGGAATGTCTCCGTCGCCGCCAATCTCGTTGCTGGTGTCGATGATGACAACGCGCTTGTTCACTTCGTCAGCCAGGACGCGGGCGACTTCGCGGAGCTTGGTTGTCTTGCCGACACCGGGCTTGCCGAGGAAGAGGATCGACTTGCCGGACCGCACGATGTCGTCGATCATGTCGATCGTGCCCTCGAGGGCGCGGCCGACGCGGCAGGTCAATCCGATCACTTTGCCCTGGCGATTTCGGATGGCGCTGATGCGATGGAGCGTGCGTTCGATTCCGGCGCGGTTGTCGCCGCCGAACTCGCCCACCGATTTCACAACAAACTCGATGTCGTGCTCGCTGATGATGAGGTTTTCCCAACGCTCGACGGAATCGATGTAGCGAGTTTCCGCAGGACGTCCGTAATCGAGAACCACTTCAATGAGGTTCTTGAGGCTGGGAGAAGAGATCAGTTTTTCGCGGATGACCGGAGGCAGAACATCCAGGAGTTCCGCCAGCCCGTCAGAATAGGTCGGCATTTTGTCCAAATCCTAATTGTCAGACGCCCGAAACCAAACGAAGTCCGCATTAAGAAGACTTAATTGTTTCGGAGTTTTGCGGACAAAGGTCGCGGCCCGCAGGAAAACAGATTGTGATCGCTTGATCGGGAGGGGAATAGGCACTCCTCAGGTGCCGCGCACCTGCCCCGCAAACACCGTCCGCCCCACGGTGGGTTGGCGCATAAGCCTCCAGGTTTGGGAGGAAGACGAGCCTCATGGAACTCGGCCCACCATTGTGTCCGCATATTCCTGGAGGGCCGAACTCCCAATCTTCCTCAAAGCTTCAGATCGCGCGCACAGAGCAACAAGGTCGAGCACTCCTGGCGGGTCTGCACCTCTGGAGAGGTGCACAGTACGCAGGCTGAAGTCCGCACCACAATCTCCCGCACACAGTTTCTCCCTCCCCAAGCTGGGGAGGGCGGGGAGGGGTTGGCTTGCTCCACCCAAGCTCTCTGCTCCCCGCCAACCCACCCCCGGCTCGGGAGGGGAGAAGCAAGCCTTGCACAACGAGGGGGCTATCGGCCTTCCGCCAAGGTCAGTTCCAGGGTCTTTGTCTGACCGACTGTCCAGACCGTCAGGGTCACTTTGGCGCCGGGCTTCTTGGCGAGCATGATCCGCCAGTAGTCTACGTTTGTCTTGACATCAGCTCCGTCGATCTTTGTGATGATGTCGAGCGGGCGCAGGCCGGCAGCTCCGGCGACTCCGTTGCGGGTCACGCGGGTGATAACCAAGCCTTGGGATGGCGGTTCGTTGGAAGACTGCATCCGCTCGGCGATGTCCGCTCGCGCGCCGGGGTCGGCGAGAATGCCATCCTCGCGGTAGATGTCGATTCCGAGCGAGCCGTAGCGGGCGCGGCCGTACTGCCGAATCTCTTCCACAACCTCAACCGCCCGGTGGATCGGAATCGAGAAGCCCAGCCCGATCGAACCCTGGTTGGGGCTCACGATGGCGGTGTTGATGCCGATCAGTTCTCCCCGGGCGTTGCAGAGCGCCCCGCCGGAATTGCCCCGGTTGATCGCCGCATCCGTCTGAATCGCATCCACGATCAAGGAACCTTCGGTGGGAAGAGTGCGACCAAGACTGCTGACCACGCCGACACTCACCGTATTGTCAAATCCGAGCGGACTGCCAACCGCCAGCACCCATTCGCCCACCTCCAGCTTTTTGCTGTCTCCCAGCACCGCCGCGCGAAGGCCAGTCGCTTCGATCTTGATGAGAGCCAGGTCCGAACGCGGGTCGGTTCCGATCAGCTTTGCCGGGTAAACCTTGCCGTTTGAGAACTGCGCGGAGATGCCCGCCGCCCGCTCCACGACGTGATTGTTGGTGAGAATGTAGCCATCCGCGCTCATCACCACTCCCGAGCCCGAACCCGCCTGCTCCTCGACCACCTGATCGGAGAATAGGGTGCGATAACGCTGCGTTGTGGTGATCTTGACCACGCTGGGCGTCACCTTCTTGGCCGCATCGCGGAAATCAAACGCCGCCCCCTCCGCAAGCTGAGCAGAAGTGCCTGAAATCCCGTTGCTGACGGGGAGGCCCAAGGGAGACTGCTTCTTGACCGAGCGCTGCAGCATCCAGCGGTCGGCCTGCATCGCGCCGAGGGTTCCCACGAAGACAGTCACAAAGATTCCAGCGGTCAGAAGAAGGCTCGTCTTGACGTTCACGGCAATTCCATACTACGACGATTTTCCTCCCAAGGGTTTCCAGACCTGACTGGTACACTTGAACCTGTGAGCGATGGGCGGGCGGCCTTGATCGGCATGACCTCCGCCGAGCTGGAGGCGCTGGCAGTCGCGTCAGGAGAATCAGCCTGGCGGGGGCGGCAGCTTGCCAAATGGATTTACGGCAAGGCCGCGCAAACCTTCGACGAAATGCGTGATCTTCCCAAAGCCTTTCGGGAGAAGCTCGCCGAGTCCCACGTCGTCAACCCGCTGTTTGTCGCCGACCACAAACGATCCACCGACGACGTGGACAAGCTCCTGGTCCACAAAGGCGACGGCGAGGTTTTTGAGTGCGTGCTTCTTCCCTACAAAGACCGGGTGAGCTGCTGCATTTCAAGTCAAGTCGGGTGCCCGATGGCCTGCACCTTCTGCGCGACCGGGCTGGGAGGATTCGACCGCAATCTCAGCGCATCTGAGATCGTCGGGCAGTATCTGCTCCTCCAGAGCATCAGCCCGCGCCGGATCAGCCGGATCGTGTTCTTGGGCATGGGCGAGCCTCTGCTCAACTTGCCCAACGTCCTCAAGGCTCTGGAAATTTTCAGCACGGAGGTTGGGCTGAGCCTTCGCCACATCACGATCAGCACCGTGGGACTCGCCCCGCAGATTCGTGAGCTGGCGAAGAAGGAGCTGCCGATCCATCTCGCCCTCTCGCTCCATTCGCCGTTCGACGAAATCCGCACCAGCCTCATGCCCGTCAACAAGAAGTGGCCGGTCGCCGATGTCATGGACGCGATGAAGCAGTACCACAAGGCGACCGGGCGCAAAATCACCATCGAGTACCTGCTGATCAACAAGGTCAACGATTCGCCCGAAGAAGCTAAGGAATTGGCGCGTCTGATCAAGGGGACTCCCCACGTGGTCAACCTCATCCCCTTCAACTGGGTCGATACCGGACACGGCTTCTCGCGTCCGAGCCGCGAGCGGGTCCGAGCCTTCCGCCGGACTCTCGAATCTGCGGGGGTCAATGCCACCGAACGGATCGAGCGCGGCCACGACATCGCCGCCGCCTGCGGCCAGCTCGCGGGACAGCACAAGGGTCGATTCGGACGCAAGGAGGGCATATCCGCGCTTCCACTCTCCTCCTGATTGGTCTTCTTGTTTTTTTCGCGGGCTGTTCTGGCGGCAAAAAGAAGGTGGAGGAAACCAGCAATGGGTCCGACGACAAAGAAGTCGGCCCTGAACGTCGTATTCATTCAGAAGCCGTCGCAGTGGAGCAGAAGGATGAGGCCGGAAAAGTCGTGTGGATAGCCCGCGCGAAGTCCTCTCTGACCAAAACCCGCGAGAACGGAACCACCGAAGTCGAAATGACCGGAGTCAGCGGAGAGATTTTTCGGAACGGCAAGGTCGTCAGCCGCTTTGAATCCAAGAAGGGAATCGCCAAAGACGCCGACAAGTCCATCCTGCTGAGCGATGCCGTCAAGGTGACATCAGAAGAGCAGAAGCTCGTTCTCAACGCAGACCAAATCAGTTGGCGCGAAGCGGAAAAGCTGTATGATGCGCGGGGCAACGTCCGTATTGAAGGGGAGGATTTCCGCATGGGGCCATCCAAGCGTTTGATTGCCAGCGGCGACCTGAAGAGAATCGGAACACCGGATCGGTTTAAGAAATGAAGCGAAAGTTGACAATTTCCACCGCGCTCATCATCGCCGGTTCATTCGTGCTCGGCATGACTGTCTTCGCGCAAGACCCGAGCGAAGAAGAAATCACCGACCGGAAGGGCACGTTCCGCATCTGGAACTTCACCTCGCACGAAGTCAATTTGGAGGACAATGGTCAGCGCAGAATCGATGCTGCTGGCAGCCCCGTCCGAGCGACTTCCAAATCGCAGGGATTGACGCTCGCAACCAAGAAGCTGGAAGCCGTCATCAAAACTCAAACGGGCGGAGGATGGGCGTTTGATTGGGCCAATCTGACTGGTTCTGTCCAACTCGACCAAGACACGATCAGCAGTCAGGGCAAAACCACCCGAAAGCTGACAACCGAAAGAGCGCGGATCGACGATGGCGCCGATCAGGCGAAGATCACTCTTCCCGTCAAGTTCACATTCACGGACATCCTCACTCCGGCTTCCAACATCCCGCGAACAGTTGCGATCAATGCCGGAAGCGGCGAAATTCACCTCACTCCTCTCAAGCCGAACACTCCTGTTTTCCTCAAATCCGGAACGCTCAACAGCGCGGTCATTGACATTCTGCTCAAGTCTCAGAAAGATTCATCGACAAGCCAAGTGCGTTCCGGCAAGGTTCTTCTGGTCAACGGAGAACAGGCAAAGCTGACCTTCCCGGGGAGCTTTGAGTTCGAGAACGAACGAGTGAAGCCGGGGGCGCATGGCGACTCCACAAGCAAGTCAAAAATCACCGGATCATCCGGCGTTCTCAATCTGGTCGCACTGGACGCTCTCGACAAGCTGGAAAAGAACGAAAATCCATTGCTCGGCGCGACAATCGAAGGTCCGGTGACCCTCGTCATGGACAGCACGAACTTTCGAGAAGTCGGTGAGGACGCGGCTAAGAAGATTGTCAAAGAGTTCAATAATGTTCAAGCTTCAGGATCAAAACTGACTTATAACAAAGCCGAGAACAAGATCAGGCTTGAAGGCCAGGTCAGCTATTCTTATGAAACTTGGCGCGACGGGGACGCCGAACGCAACCCGCTCATCGGCAAAACTGCCTGGCTCGAAGTGGTCTTGGCTGCCGATGGAATCACCGCCAAAACGGTGCGGACAGGCTCAGGTTCAGCGAGCAAGGGCGGTGGTCAGTGAAGATCGAGGCGGTCGATTTATCCAAACGCTATCGGCAGCGCACCGTCGTCAAAGGCGTCAGTTTTGAGTTCGAGCAGGGCGAAGTCGTCGGCCTTCTCGGCCCCAACGGTGCGGGAAAGACAACCACCTTTTACATGATCACCGGCCTGGTCAAGCCCAACCGCGGCAAGGTGCTTTTCGACGGCAAAGATGTCACCGCAATGCCGATGTATCGCCGCGCCCGCGAGGGCGTCGGCTATCTGCCCCAAGAATCCAGCGTCTTTCGACGCCTGAGCGTTGAAGAC
>JAEYWW010000048.1 GCA_023428805.1 Armatimonadota bacterium
TGCCCATCGTGATGACGATGCCGAGAACCGCCGCGACGATTCCGACCGCAGGCATGGCGTCCGCGACATTGGTCAAAGCGTCGGCAGGCTTCATCTCCTCATGCTCGGCTGTCTCCAAGTCAAGCTCCATCATTTCCGAGAGATCGTGAGGGCTGACCGCGCCTGTGAGAATAACTTTGAGGGTATCGCACATGAAGTCGACCGCATGGTGGTTGGCCATAAAGCTTGTCGCCTTGCTGACGACATCGCTTTCTTCTGGCTTTTCGATATGCTTTTCGAGTCCAAGAAGCCCCTCTTTGCGAGCAACGGAGAAGAGCTGGTACATCATGCGAAGGAGTTCGATGTACTGCGGCTGTCCGGGCTCGGGCTTGAGCAGACCGATCGTCTGCTTGATTGTCTGGGTGAGAACTTTGAGTCCAGCGCTTCCCAGAAAGATGCCGAATCCGGCTCCGAAGATGATGATGAACTCAGTGGGCTGAATCAAGACGTCAATTCGCCCGCCGTGCATGGTGTATCCCAACACCGTGCAGACAAGCCCCACGACAACGCCGATGATTGCGAACATTCTTAACAGCCCGTTTGAGGTGGAATGCGCCGGCATCCCATCCCTTTCACATTGTCGGCAGGCTCGGCATAATTACTTAGATATGGCGGAGACGCTTCCTGAGATTCGCCTGCTCGATCCCCACACGATCAACCAGATCGCGGCGGGGGAAGTGGTTGAACGGCCCGCCGCCGCCGTCAAGGAAATGGTGGAAAACGCGCTTGACGCCGGCGCGACTCAGGTCCTGGTTGAACTCGAAGACGCGGGCCGCCGCCTGATCCGAGTCCTGGACAACGGCTGCGGGATGACCCCGGATCAAGCCCGCCTTGCGCTTCAGCGTCACGCGACCTCAAAAATCCGCCGCGTCGAGGACCTTTCGCAGGTGGTGAGCTTCGGCTTCCGGGGTGAAGCCATGCCTTCGATTGCGTCGGTGTCTCGGATGACCCTGACGACAGGCGTGGAGGATGGACTCAGGGTGCGATTCCAGATCGAGGACGGCGAGATTCACGAACCCGAGAACATTTCCGGACCGAAGGGCACCGACATCGAGGTGCGCGATCTCTTCGCAAACACCCCTGCGAGGCTCAAGTTTCTCAAATCTGATGCCACGGAGATCGGTGCGGTCGTTGAGGTTGTGGGGAAGTACGCGCTCTCCCGCCCTGACGCCCGGATCACGCTTCGGCACAACGGAACCGTGCTTCTCCAAACGAGCGGTTCCGGCGATCTGCAAACTGCGGTGAGTGAAGTTTGGGGACGGGATGTGGCTCGGGCCCTGGTGCCGATCGACCTCTTCGCTGGCCCCGCGCGGGTGAGGGGGCTCATCAGTCCGCCGCACTTCACCAAGCCGACCCGCTCGATGCAGTGGATTTTTGTGAACGACCGCCCGGTGCGGAACAGGACGCTGACCGCCGCGCTCGATCAAGCCTGCCGATCCATCACGCCTGAACGACGCTACCCTGTCGCGATCTTGTTCCTGGATGTGGACCCTGCACGGGTGGACGTCAACGTTTCGCCCACCAAGAGCGAGGTCAAGTTTCATCAGGAAGGCGCCGTTTTCGACGCGCTGCGGCGTGCGGTCAAGAACGCGCTCATGGAATCGGGCATGATTCCGACCGCCGATGGCCTGGCGGCGGCGACTTCGGCCCTGCGGGAAGCCTATGGACTGCCGCCGGAGCCTTTGACCAACCTCAGCATCGACGCCCAACAGCCGCTCGCCCTCGATGACCCCACCGCTCCTCCGCCTTGGACCGGAGCCACCACCACGCTTCCTGATCTGCTGGAAGGGCTGAAGATTCTTGGCCAGGCCGACAAGACCTTCATCATTGCGGAAAACGATCACGCCGTCCTCATCATCGACCAACACGTGGCGCACGAACGGGTGCTCTACGAAATGCTGCTGCGGACAAGGGGGGCGGGTGCGATTGAAGTGCAGCCTCTCCTCACGCCGGAGACCATGCACTTCGACCGCAGAACGGTCGAACTCGTCACGCCCAAGCTGGGTGAATTGGCGGAGCTTGGGTTCCAGATGGAGCCGTTCGGCGGCGATTCGTTCCTGGTCCGCAGCGTCCCGGCTTTGTCGCGGGGTCGAAAGCCGATCCATCTGCTGCGGGACATCGTGGATGAGATCGCCGGAGGCCAAGTGGCCGGATGCGTGGTGCCCGCCCGCGACGAGGTCTACATCCTTTGTTCCTGCAAAATGGCGGTGAAGGCGGGCGATCCTTTGAGCCATGCCGAGATGGAGAGATTGGTGCAGGATTTGGGCCGGACCGAAAACCCCTACTTCTGCCCCCACGGCCGCCCGATCACGATCATGATGCCCAAGAGCGATCTTCGCCGGAGGTTCAAGCGGTGAGCCTGGTTCTCGGCATTGACCCCGGCTTGGAGCGGATGGGCTATGGCCTCGTCAGGCGCGAAGGCTCCAAGCTCACCCCCGTGGCCTGGGGGCTCTTTGAAACTCCGCGCATCGCCACTTGCGACCGGATCAAGCTGCTCTACGAGCAGCTATGCGAGGTCATCGCGGAACACGATCCCGACGCGGTCGCCATCGAAAAGCTGTTCTTCACCAAGAACCAGACCACCGCGATGGATGTAGCCCGGGCTTCGGGCGTGGTTCTCCTCGCTGCGGCGCAGAAAGGGCTCCAGGTTCAGGAATACTCCCCGCCCCAGATCAAACTCAGCGTGGTCGGAAATGGGGCCGCCGAAAAGAAGCAGATTCAGTTCATGGTCGTTCGGCTGCTTTCGCTCAAGGAGACGCCGAAGCCCGACGACGTGGCCGACGCGCTCGCCATCGCCATCACCCACGCCCTCCACTCCCGATAGTCATGTCCGCCGGAATCTTTCATGTCGAAAATGAGGAGGCGATGCACCGCCTTGCGGCGACTTTCGCCGGAACATGGAGTGCGGGCGACACGGTGTTGCTGGAAGGCAATCTTGGCGCGGGAAAAACCACATTTGTGCGCGGATTCCTCGCCGCGAGAGGATGGGAGGAGGCGGTTCGGTCCCCAACCTTCAACCTGATGCAGGTCTATGACCTCGAACCACCGGCCCTCCACGCCGATCTCTATCGACTGAAAAACGCATCGGGCATCGGCCTCGAAGACTATTTGGACACCCATGTCTGCCTGATCGAGTGGCCGGATCGGCTCGGGGACATGATCGACGAAGGAGACTGCTGGCGGGTGGAAATCGAGTTCGCCGAACGGGGGCGGATTGTGACCGTCACAGCCCCGCATCCAGCCTGACGCTATCCTGAATCCCATGCGCAAACTTTGGGGCGGTGCGTTCCGGGATGACTCCAACGCGTTGGTGGACGCCTTCGGCCAATCCATCACATCCGATCTGACCTTCTGGCGGGAAGATATCGAGGCGTCGATCACCCATGCGCGGATGCTTGGGCGCACGGGCATCCTTCCCATCGAAGAGACCAAGAAGATCATCGACGGCCTCAACCAGATTCTTGAGGAGGGGCCGGAG
>JAEYWW010000064.1 GCA_023428805.1 Armatimonadota bacterium
GTTCAGTTCAACGCTTTGCAGCAACGCACCCAAGACAACTGTTCCGGCGATCATGATCTTGGCCCAGTCCTGTCCGACCAAAGATCCGACCAATTCCGGGATGCGGCGCAGATACGCGCTGGCGGCATAGAATTCGTCGCCGATCAGAACGTAGTCGCAGGCGGCGATGAAGAATGGAGTCTGCGTGTTCTGGGTTGAACCCGCGACTTGGATCGCGCCGACTGCGTTGCAGGTTTCGGCGAAGATCAGGGACTCCGCATAAAACTCACCCAGCAGAAAAGCGGCCGCCACCTTCTCGCGGTGGATGATGCCCGAAACACCGGCGGCAAAGGCAAATTGACGGTCGGAGACGAACTGCACTGAGTTCGCATCGAACCGGTCGCCCATGCCCTGTCCCTGGTAGACGTCGCGGATCAGTTCCTGCGCCACCGTGTAGACCGCCGCGTCGCCGCAGCAGAGCCGGATGGGAGTTGAAAACTGAGCCGCCGCCTTGGTGACGTGGGCGAAGACGCTGAGCGCTTGGACCGAAACGGCGTTCAGGCCGCCAATTCCCGGCACCATCAGCACCGGTCGGCCCATTTCCGTCGCGCGTCCAATGGCGTCATCCAAAGCGTTCAAGCCCGCGATGCGGCGAATGAACAGCCCCTTCTTGCCTTTGGCGCGTTGGATATTGATGAGGATGAAGGCGACAATCAGCAGCGTGACTGCGACCCCGACCCATCCGGTATCCACATATTGAGACCCCTGATCAAAGAACATAATTACGAGTTGGACTCCTCTTCGGGAGCAATGCGAATCTCTTCGAGACGCTCGATCAAGCGCTCGTAGGATTCGCGATTGGCAGCAAGACGGCTGTAGGCAGCCAAATTTTCAATTCCGACAAATGGGCCGATCATGGGAGAAAATCCCATCATCGCGTGAGCGGCAACGTTGCCAAGGGGCTTGTGCATTTCAAGGAACAGGATCGCCGGCGTCTCCAGCCGGCGGCGATGAATCTCGCCCGCCAGCTTCTCGATCAGCTCCGTCTCCCCCTCCTTGTCCAGTTTCTCCAGCCAAACTGTGCTCATCGCTTTGCCAAAGTTCGCGTATTTTGCCCAATACCGCGTCGCGGTTGCCACTCAGCTTCAACGGAACGCCGCGAAAT
The DNA here is from genome assembly GCA_023428805.1 of Armatimonadota bacterium. GTDB lineage: Bacteria > Armatimonadota > Fimbriimonadia > Fimbriimonadales > Fimbriimonadaceae > JAEYWW01. The sequence continues at coordinate 1,145 of JAEYWW010000064.1, forward strand.
GCGTCCAATCGAGAGGCTTTCGCCAGCGGCGAGACCCGGATGACCTCCGTTCCTTCGATGATCCGCCTGGCGTCGGCCCAGTCGAGCGCGGTCGTGCTGAGTCCGCACTTCCGGCTCGCGCCCTTGGAATCCAGACGGTGCCGGACGGGCAGAAACATCTCCGCCGTCGAAATGAAGATGACTGCGGCCCCCAAAACCGCCAGGATCGGCTGACGAAGCACGAACAGAGCGTACGCCGCCGCGCCAAGCGCGAAAGCGAACACGACCCACCGTTTTTCTGGATGCCTCTCCCATTCCCTCACTTCCCATTCGAGGACAGAATTGTCCTGTAGTACCTCTGATTCTTCGCCAGAAGTGCCCGTCATCGCCACGATTCAAAAAGAGTGCTGACCGATTCGTTCTTGTGAATGCGGATGATCGCCTCGCCCAAGAGCGGCGCGATCGGAAGAACGGTCAGTTTTTGGAAGACTTTGTGGCTCGGAATCGGCACCGTGTCCACCGTGACAACCTCGGAAACCACGCTGTCCTGGAGCCGCTGGCTGGCGTTGCCGCTGAAAACGGCATGGCTGCAGCACACACTCACCTCAGTCGCCCCACGCTTCAGCAATGCTTCCGCACCTTGAATGATCGAGCCGCCCGTGTCGATCATGTCGTCGATCATCACGCAACGCTTGCCCTCCACATCACCGATGATCTCGATGATGTCCACCTTGTTCGGTTCGGGACGCCGCTTGGCGATGATCGCGATGGGCGACTTCAGCATTTCCGCCAAAGCCCGCGCACGGGCCACACCGCCGACATCGGGAGAGACCACCACAATGTCCTCCGCATCCTGATAGCCCTTCTCCAGGAAATGCCTGCCGAGGATCGGTCCGGCATAGAGGTGATCGACCGGAATGTCGAAGAAGCCCTGAATCTGATCGGCATGGAGGTCCACGCACACCACGCGATGCGCGCCCGCCTCGATCACGAGGTCGGCCACCAAGCGCGCCGTCACTGGTTCGCGGGGCTTGACTTTCTTGTCCTGCCGCGCGTAGCCGTAGTACGGCATGACCACGGTGATGCGGCTGGCCGAAGCGCGGCGGAAGGCGTCCAGCATGATGAGCAGCTCCATGATGGAGTCGTTCACGGGGGCGCAGGTCGGCTGGAGGATGAAGACATCGTTGCCGCGCGCGCTTTCATCCACCATCACGCGAACCTCTCCGTCGCTGAACTGCGTCGAAGTCAGCTTGCCCAGCTCGATTCCGAGATAGTCGGCGACGCGATGGCCAAGCTCCTTATGGGCATTGCCCGCAAAGAGCTTCATCCCCGTCAAGCCTTTTCCTCGTCCCGCCGCTGTCTCTTCTGGTCTCGCCATTGTTTGGCCCATTCGTCCTTATTCTCCTGCCTTCCGCGCCCGATGCCGAGCGCGCCCTGCGGCACATCCTTCGTGATGGTGCTCCCCGCCGCGGTCATTGATCCATCTCCGATTTTAACCGGAGCAACCAAGGTTGAATTCGATCCGACGAAAACATCGTCTCCAATTTCCGTCCGACTCTTCGAAAATCCGTCGTAGTTGCAGGTGATGGTGCCCGCGCCGATGTTGCTGCGCGCGCCCACGCTGGCATCGCCGATGTAGGTGAGGTGGCTGATGCTCGTGTTCGGGCCGATGTCTGCGTTCTTGATCTCGACGAAGTTGCCGACCTTCACCTTTTCCCCGAGGTGCGAGAGAGGCCGGAGATTCGCAAACGGCCCGCACCGCGACCCCGACTCCATCGTCGCCTGATCGAGGTGGCTCATGAAGATGCGGACCGATTGGCCGATGGTCGAATCCTTGATCCAGGAGTTGGGGCCGATCCGGCTGCCCGAACCGATGCTCGTGATGCCTTCGATCACAGTCATGGGCTCGATCACAACATCCGGTTCAATCTCGACTTCGACTCCAATGTAGGTGGAATTGGGATCGACGATGGTGACTCCGTTCCATGCGTGCTTCTTCAGGACGCGTCCCCGCATGATCTGGCTCGCCTCCGCAAGCTGCCAGCGGTTGTTGATTCCGAGAAATTGGTCGAAATCGGGAGCCAGATCTCCGATCACCGTGCCGCCTTCGTCCCGGATCGCTCCGATCACGTCGGTCAAATAGTATTCGCCCTGCTCGTTCTGGTTGCCAAGCGTGGGCAGGATTCGGAAGAGCGTCTTTGCGTCGAAGCAGTAAAGCGCGGGATTGATCGCCTTGATTTCGCGCTGTTCCGGGGTGGCGTCTTTATGCTCGACAATGCCGACCACCTGACCTTCGCGGTCAAGGATGATTCGCCCGTATCCAGTGGGGTCATCCAATTCGCAGTAGCTCAGGCTGGCCTGGGCGTCGTGCATCTGCTGCTTCTGAACCAGATCAATCAGCGTGCTGACGTGCAGGAGAGGAGTGTCGCCGCAGGCGACGACCAGAGAGCCGTCGAAATCTTTGAAATGATCTTCCGCCATCATCGCGGCGTGACCCGTGCCGAGCTGTTCACCCTGGACGGCGTACTCGTATCGGTCGCCCATCTCCTGCTGGAGAAGCTCGCCGCCGTGCCCGATGACGATCACAATCCGCTCGACGCCCGCCTGTTCGAGCGCCAAGGCGACCAGCTTGACCATCGGCGCGCCGCAGACTTCGTGCAGGCACTTGGGCATCTCGCTCTTCATGCGGGTGCCCTTTCCGGCGGCCAAAATCACTCCGGCGACAGGCTTGGGATTCGACATGGCAGGACGGATACGATACCCTTCCGAAGCTTCCCGATGGACGAACTGCCCGGGTTGTTACGAGGAAATTTGAAGTCTGTTGGAAGGAATATTTGTCTCAGCGAGATATTGAGCCAGGCCCCGTATCCAGAGATCATCTTTCATCAGGTTCAAATGGGTCGACCCATCGCTTGATCTGACCTCAAGCAGAAGGTCACCCGTCGCAGAGTTCATGACCTTGGCAATGAATCTTTTGACCTTCTTAGCTTTCACGATGCTTATGAGGAGTTGATCTGTCGATGTTTCTCCCAAAGGCACTCCCGAATCGCCCAGCAACCAGGGTTCGACTTCGCACGCCAAAACGTTCCATTTGAAATTTACGCCACTGCACAAGCCGCGTCCCGCGATCTGTCTCAAAACATCAATCAGATCCAGCGCGCTGGTCTCAGCGAAATTTGATGAAGGCAAAGTCGGAATCAAAAGGAGAGTTCGGCGGGGTGAAAAGAATTGATCGACTGCAGCT